>CACZPW010000082.1 GCA_902783115.1 uncultured Ruminococcus sp.
AATACTTCCAGCCATTTCTGCATACTGTGTCGTAGCAGTTTCTTGCTCTCGTCATATTCTCTGGCTTGATTTTCAAACTCTCTTATGTAAGCTGTTATCTTTTTGTTAGCCTCCTGTTTTGTAGTACCCGAAAACGATTTTCTTTTGCGTCTGCCCTGCTCGTCCATGTACCAAACAACTCCGCCCCACCTGCCGTCTGTTCGTTTAAATACATTTCCGTTTGTCAGTAGCTTTTTCTGCATTGTATCATCACTCCTATTTTTGTAACACACACAATACTCTAAAAACCACTACAAGTCAAGTGTTTTAGCAAACGATTTAAAAGAAAAAATCAAAACAAAAAATCCGAATTGCTCAGTGAAATTTTTTCACAAATTCGGATTAATTTTGCTTATTATCGAAAGTTTAAGTTTTAATTTTTCTACAGTATTTATCAAAAATATGCCTTGACTCCGCTCTTCCTTTCTTTTAGTTCTGACCTTTTAACTTAACACCTTATCAAAAATCAATATTTCAGAGTGAAATTCTTTGGAAGAATCGAAGTACAGACCTACATTCATAAGATAATTTCCACTGTACTTTCTTCTACTGTTTTTTTCTATGTACTGTGTATTCTCATCAAGCCCACACAGCTTGACACAAACTTTTCCCATTTGACATCTTGCAAACATTGTAAAATACATTAACACAACCGTGTTTTTATACGCATATTCCCAAGCCGTATTCATACCGTCAAACGGGCTTTTTAATCTGTACATATCACCCTTGTGAACAGTCTCTCTAATCTCTTTGTACAGGATTATTTGTTGCCTTACCGTTTCAATTTCTTCATCAGTCAAAGTATTTAAATCAAGTTCATATCCAAGCTGTCCTGCCATTGCAACATCACCACGCATTTTAAGCGGTGTGGTTCTTCCGACTTGATGATTTGGAACAGCAGAAATATGTGCTCCCATAGTTGATGAGGGCATAACCATACTTGTTCCATGCTGAATATATAATCTTTCTATTGCATCGGTATTGTCGCTTGTCCAATACTGCGGATAATAGTAAAGCATTCCTGCATCAAATCTTCCTCCACCGCCTGAGCATCCCTCAAATAAAATTTCAGGGAACGCTGATGTTAAGCGCTCCAATACATTGTAAAGTCCCAATATATACCTATGCGGTAATTCCTGCTGTCTTTGACAGGACAAGCTTGCAGAACCAATTTCAGATATATTCCTGTTATAGTCCCACTTTACATATGAAATAGGTGCGGATTTTAAAACAGAGGTTACAGCCTCTACGATATAGTCACACACCTCCTGTCTTGACAAGTCAAGAACAAGCTGATTTCTTGACGGTGTTCTTGGGCGTCCCTCAACATGAATACACCAATCGGGGTGGTGTCTGTAAAGCTCGCTATCCTCAGAAATCATTTCAGGCTCAAACCATAACCCGAATTTCATCCCCATATCCGTAATCTTCTGTGCCAGGCTTTCAGTACCGTCAGGTAATTTGTTTCTGTCAACCACCCAATCGCCGAGTGAGCAGTTATCACTGTTCCTTTTGCCAAACCAGCCGTCGTCAAGAACCATAAGCTCCACTCCGACAGACTTTGCCTTTTTTGCAATATTTAATATTTTTTCTTCATTAAAATCAAAGTATGTAGCTTCCCAGTTATTGATAAGCACAGGTCTTTCAATATCACGGTATCTGCCCCTTACAAGACGAGTCCGATAAAGCTTATGGTATATTCTTGACATCTTACCAAAGCCCTCGTCTGAATATGTTAAAACCACCTCGGGAGCTTGAAATTCCTCCAAAGGCTCTAAAAGCCAATTAAACCCGAATGGATTTATCCCTATATTAACTCTTGTAACATCAACAGAATTTACTTCTGTCTGTTCTATGTGGTTACCGCTATACACTAAGCTAAACCCATACACATCCCCTTGCGATTCGGTAGCATACGTTCTTGCAAGGGCTAAAAACGGACTGTGATTGTGACTGCTTGAAACACGCTTGCTGCCAACAGCCATTATTCCGTTCATAAGAGGTCGCTTTTGAATATTTCTCTCTCTTGCCCAAGCACCCTCAAGATGCACAAAATCGTAGTCCTTATCAAACAGGTATGTTGTACTGCTGAGTACACTTTTTATGTTGATTTTCTCTTTACCTTTATTCTTTACCGTTACACTCTTAGCTATTGCATCAATTGTGTTAAAGGCGGTATATGAAAGAACTATTTCAAGACCTGTAAGCTTATCACAAAGAGTTATTAAAAGAGTGTCTGCTTCATCTGATGCCTCTACATATGTAGCCGGCAAGCCACACAGGGGCTTTTTCCCTTTTATTATTTCATAACCTGAATATTCAAGCTTTGTTACGGCACTTCCGTTTTCGTATTCTGCATGAAATGCCGGAGTCCTGAAATCTGCACTTCCGTAACACGGATACTCCATAGGCAGTAAATTTGTACAAGCACCCGTCTTATCAATATCTGTCGGGGAAAATGCCAACTGTTCCGCAACAGGGAGATGTTCGCTTACCTTTGGGAACTTATCAATCTTTTTTCCATAATACAAGTGTAATAAATATTTCTCACAATATATACCCATAACATAGCTTGTTTTTGGTGTGTGCAGATAGAATACACTATCATTTGAATCATATATAATACTCATTGTTTACATTCATAATATATCAATCAGTATATTATCTGTCCTTTCCCTGATTTTTATATTTAGCATAGAATTTGAAAATTAACAGTTAAGTCCCATATTTGAAGCTCATTTTAAAAACCTTATATACACGAATAGAGGATATTTCTTAATCTTGGCTGATAATAACCCTCCTGCGGATTTAGCATATGGTGAGCATAGAACATTGAAAGATTTAACTCTGTATCAATAAGCGCTGTTGCACCTGCGGCACCGCCCCAGCCAAACTCGCCGACAGAGCCGTTTGAACCGCCCGCAGCCTTATCCACCATTGTTCTTACACCCAGCCCGTAGCCATAGCCCTTAAGCTGAGACCAGTTAAAGTTTGTAAGCTGCTCTTTATCGAGCTGATTTAACTTCATAAGCTCAACGGTATTTGGACTTAATATACGCTCCCCGTTGATACCTGTGCCTTTATTGGATAGAGCCGCACAAAACAGTGCATAATCGTCAACTGTAGTAATTATCCCTGCGCCGCCGCTGTCGTAATTTTCACCAAATACAAGGCTATTTGAAAGTCCTGCATTTACTATTGCACCGTTTTTGTGTATTCCGCTCTGAAGCTTGACTATATCAGCCTCATCATTGGTTTTATAACAGTAGAGCTGTGCCATCTTTTCCTTTATTTGCGGTGTCATATGGTAATATGAATTTTTCATATCAAGCCTGTCAAAAATATTCTCCTTTACATACTCGGAAAACTTTTTCCCCGAAATTACCTCAACAACCGCCGCTAATACATCATGGCACAAGCTGTATCGCCACATTTTGCCCGGCTCAAATGCCAACGGCTCTTTTGCAAGGCATTTTATAACCGTCAGTGTGTCCATTTTCCCGTTTGTAAGCTCGTTTGCCTCTTTGAATGCGTCAGTGTCAGTCTCATATGTAAAGCCTGCGCTCATGGTAAACAAATTCTGCATCGTTATAGGGTTATCTGCCTTTTTAAGACTATTATCGTCCTTAATATACATTTGGGAAAATTCGGGAATGTATTCATAAATCGGATCACTGAGCAAAAACTTTCCTTGTTCATATAACTGCAACGCCGCCGTTACGGTAGCTATCTTTGAACAGGAATATATAAATAAATGTTCATTACCCGTCATTTTAATCTTATTTTCAAGGTCGGAATAGCCCGAACTGTATTTAAACACCTTTTCTCCGTCTTTATAGATAACTATGCTGTCCCCCGGAACGATTTCCTGCGTAAGCCTATCCATAAAATTTTTCATAAACTCAAAATTCATAATGTTTTTCCTCTGTCATAAAACTTTTTTCAATCCGCACACCTGTTCAAGCGTTTTGGGAGCAATTGTGCCATCCTCAAAAATGCCCATATTAAGAGTAAGCGCACCCTTTTTCTCAAGACATTCTTTTACATAATCATACAACTCCCGATTTGAAAATCTCGGCCCGGGCATCTCTTTTCCTGCCTCCAAAAGCCATGTGCAGTCAAGATATGTCAGGGCATGCCATTGCTTATCCGTAGAATTGCAGTCCCAAGGATAATACACAATCTCGTTTATCTCGCCGGGAAGGTACTCTTCCTCTTCAAAAACACATTCCATAAGATTTGCACCCGTACCCATTGCAACAGCCGCTTTTTTATTTCCTGCTTTTGCCACCGCAAACCACCGTTTACGGTCAAATCTGACATTTGACCAGTCATTGGTACGGACAAAGTCTTTTTCACTTGCATCATAACACCCGTCAAACCACCAGCCACTGAGCTTAGTACCAAGCTTTTTTGCATAATATTCTATGACATTATACCATATTTCCATAAATTCTGCCTTGTCCGGTGAATTATCCCATAAAAACGCATTTCGCATCGCATCACTTTGAAAATCCATTTCAGTAGGTATGTATGCCATAAAGCGTATGCCTCTTGCCGTGACTTCATTTGCAATTTCAAGTACCAAATCACGCTTTGAGCATCTGTTTTGTATTCTTTCCTCAATATACGGGTTTTCAGACCAATAAAACCCGCTGTTTTGCCCAAACGGAAATATTAGCCAGCCTGCTCCCGTTTTTTCTATATTATCCGCAAATGCTTTTACATCAAATACCTCTGCCATTTGTTGGGGAGAAAGTTTTTTTACTCCGCCCATGCCACCTATATGAGGTAAATAATGAACCATAACACCGTATTTGCCACTCATCCACTCAACTTTACTCATATCAAAAATCTCCTGCATTTTCCCTCGTTTTTATTCGATATTTCTCGCTTTTAATTCTTTGATTAAATTATCCGCAATAATCCTATGCCCCTCACGCATGGGGTGAAACGGTTCAAGCGGCACCCAGCCTGCTGTATTTATATAGTCAACATTTTTGCCTGTCCGATTATTATAATCCTTAACAAAGCCGTCAAGCTCATCACTGCACCAACCGCAAAACGCACCTAAAACTATTATTTTTGCCGACGGGTGCCGTTTTGAAATTACATCAAGTAATTGCTCATACATTTTTAAATATGTGCCCACCTCTTGAAGCCTGTCATTTGCTCCGGGATTGGTTATTATATACTCAGGCTCACTCATATCGGTAAGCTGATTTTCATAGCAGTAGTCATATGACAAGTCAAGTCTTGGAACTGCGCCTGCACCGCCTCTTGTAACCCCTACTGCGCCGTAGCCCATGATAAGCGGTTCAAAACCCAGCTCTGTTGCGGTAAGATAGGCATAGGTTGCAGTGGAATCATCCTGAAACGGCCTGTTCATGGCTTCATCATCCATCCCCTTGCAGTAATCGGCATCAATTAACACGCCCTCGGTTATAGAGTCTCCCACAAACTCCATATACCGCCTTTTAACACTTGGAAGCTCCTTGGCACCGTCAGCCTCAAAACCCATAAACGCAAATTTTGCAACAAGCGGTTCATACCAGCGATGCTGGCGCTCCATAGAGCTTTTGCAGATTACCGTAACCTTATGAATACCGTCGGTACCGGCACATATCCGCATAAACCTGTCAATAGCCGCCTCAACTCTTGCACCGTTATCAACCTCAATCCACACATGAGGATACGGGTGCACATTGAACACCATATCAAAATGCATAATTGCCATTTTTCCGGTAAACATAAACTCAATTTTACTTCCGTTAGCGGTAGTAACCGCATAGCGCTCACTCTTTGCCCAGCGCCCTGTAAGCCTTACCGATTTATCATCATACTTAAAAAACATAATTACCAAGCTCCTTCTGATATGCAGAATATCTTATTTATCCGGCATATTTATTTATAAAATCAATTATCGCTGTGTTATCTTCAAGACCATGCGGATGATGGTCCGCATTATTTTTGATTATTACTTCTATTACAGCATTCTTTTGGCGGTATATCTTTACAAGTAATTTGCCGTTCTCATTATAAGGCACAACGCTATCACTGTCACCGCAAACAAGAATTATAGGTATATTAAGCTCTGCAATATGCTCAACATGGTCAAGAGGATGATTTCGATATGATATTAAATCAACAAGACTCATACCTGTAGCCTTTTCAAATTCGGGAAACATATCTTTTGTTCCTTTTCCTAAACCCGCCGGGCATGAAAGAAGATTAACTACCGGTGCATCAAGATACATACATGAAACATACTCGGGATATTTAGATGCAAAATATATGCCATGCATACCGCCACAACTCATGCCGATTACAGAACATCTTTTTTCAAGACCATAATTTTTGTGCATATAATCAACAACCATCGCTTTTGCTTCGGTATCCTCCGGCAAATGCCATCTCGTTTTATTCTCAATATACACAAGAAAATATCCCTGTCTGAGCAACTCTATCTGTACCTTAGGAAATGCATCAAAATATTCGGTCTTTATTACCCAATGTCCGTTTTGTGTTTCTTGGCCGGGATGCACAATTATCAGTTTCCTGCCCTTAATATACTTTTCTTCGGCATAAAAGCCGTTATAATTCTCCATTATAATTCTCCTTATTCAAAAGCAACCATCTGTTGATATTCACTGTGGGGACATATAACTTTTTGTATAAAAAGGAAGATAAATCCTGCTCCGGCACAGAGTGTTACTCTGTGCTGTAAACAGATTGCTTGTTTTATTTGTCCCCATTGCCATAAAGATTGCTTAAAAATCTGTTTGCAACAGGATTTTCCTGTCTCAAATCGAGCTGGCATATTACATAACGCTTACATTCATACACTTTTTCGGCACAGGCAAGCGCCCTGTTCCATTCTCCGTTTGCGTCAACATTTCCGCTTGTTAAAATCGGAGTAAAGCCGTTTGCGGTGAAGGTAGTTTGGAGTATAGGAGTTATCATATCGCTTTTTTTATCGTACCAATACGAAAAATCCTTTTCCTTAAATTCAGCTACCGCACGGTGTCCCGTTTTCCTTGACACAAAATGCAATGGTAACATTCCGCAAGGGCTTACTGCTACCTTTTCGCCTGCTATTTCATGCTCTCCCACGCTCAGCTTTTCTATAAAAACAACCTCATCATTTTCACAAATTTCCCTATATTCAAACACATCCACGCATATATCGTTATAGGTTACAAAACCGCCATTCATATCGATTAATATTGCCCGTATCATTATACTCGCCCTGTCATCAGTATCGGCGCAAAGCTCTGCAGTGGCAGCATATGCCGAATTGCAGTCATTTACAGTTACTACTGTTTCATTTCCTGCCCTGTATTCACCGTTGGTGTAATATTCAAAACGGAGCTTATAATCCCCCGACACATTTGTATCATTACATACAAATGCTTCAATCTTTATCTTCTCACCGCTAAAATACGCAAATCTGTCAGTTCTTAACGACACCATTATCGGTTCAAGAGCATTTCTGTATGCAAAATATGCGGGCTTTGGATTGCGGTGGCAATCCATAATCGTTTTCATCCAGCCCGACGGCCACGCATCTATAAACAAATGTATTGCATTTGAGATCATTTTGTTATCACGCCGAAATGCCTCGGTCATAAATTGTGTTGCAAACGCCTGGAATCCCTGACTTTTTTTAACCCATTCCTCCATTGTATCGGGAGTGTCATAGAAGAAATAATGGAAAGCTCCTGTCTGCGCTCGTATTATGTTCTTGGGGTTAAAAGGCTCTTTTATCCAGTCCTTGGGGTATTCCTCACGCATGACATCGGCAAAATCGAGCCCCTCCGCACCGTATTCGCCACAGCCATAGTACCAGTCCGGCTTAACACTCAGCCAGTAGCCTTTATTAAGCCTTCCTATATCTATACCGTGACCGTTATACCACATGGGATAACAGTGATTGTCCGGCATACCCTCAGTCGGCGGATCATAGTCTCCGTCAACATGCTTAATTACCCTGTCGGGATTTTGCATATGCACCGCAATATCACACATTGTGAAAAAGCCCTCAAGCTCCTGTCTGTCAAGATGCCGGTGCGGCTCATTGTTTGCATTTGGAAACGGCTCATTTATATAGCTTATAAGCACATTACACGGATGCTTTCGTATCAGCTTTTCCATTTCCTCCGCCTGCCGTACACCCTCACACAGCTTTGTGCGCCGCATACAGCCAAACAGTGGCAAATCACTTTGAGTCATAAGCCCCAGCCTGTCACAGTATTGATAAACCTCATCCTGAACAGGTCTTTGTGTGAGGCGTAAAAAATTCATATTGCACAGCTTTGCAAGTAATATATCGTCAATAAGCTGATTTATATCCCCACGCATAACATCCTGCTGTTCAAAACCCATTGTGTTTGCACCGCGCAAGCGGATTTTTCTTCCGTTAAGATAAAACATACCCTTAGGGCTTGAGTCCGTATCCTGCACAAAGCTTCTCATGCCGAATTGTTGCTTTTTGCTGTCTGATATATTTCCTTCAAAAACAATACTTACCTGCGCCTGATACAGGTACGGGGTATCAAGCTCCCAGATTTTTGCGTCGGGGATTTCAATGGGTATTTTAAAAATATTTTTCCCGTGCTTTAGAGGCATAGGTATCCCCTTGCCTATCTGCTCCTTTACCATTGACTCGGTAAGACTGTCACCCCGTCCCACAGTTTTTGTAGTTTCGGGTGTATATCTGTAGCTTTTTATAACTGTTTCGTTAAAATTCTGACCGTAAATGGATATGTCTATCTCAATGTACTTATCCCTATAATCCGCATTTTCAATCTCAACCCATACTTCCGCCTTGCCGTCAAGTGGGCGTACAAACAAATCTGTAATGCTTAACCTGTTTCTTATCTCAAATCTGACATCGTTATATATGCCCATACCCGCAGGACAGTGATGCCAGCCCTCTATGGCATCGTCCCAACCGGGACCGGTTGCGGCATAGAGCTTATCGCCCTCGCATTTTTCCTGGTCTGCAAAGGCATTGCCCATATATATGTAATCATTATACAGCTCTATTTTAAGAGAGTTTTTGCCGTTTTTTATTACATCGCTGACCTCAAATTCAAACGGAGAGAAAAAGCCCTCATGTGTGCCTACACATATACCGTTTATGTATACGACAGCATAATAATCCGCACCGTCAAAGCAAATATATGCCGCCTTGTCCTCTGTAAGGGCTGCGTCAAACTCAGCCTCATATACCTGCCTTTGCCTGCCCAAGGGCCCTTGATAATGCGGAATTGTTATATCATCTCCGTCAAGGGTAAAATTCTTTATATGCGTTATTTCTCTGTATTCCCTAAGCTTTGGCGCATTATCGGAAAGGAACACCTTATACCTATCACGCATAAGGACAAGCTGTTTATAAAGCTCGTCCTTAGTGCTTATTTTAGGCTTTACACTAAAAGCACCCTGGTTTTTGTCTAATACCACAAGATTTTCGTCAAATTCCGGCGGTGTGGGTGTGTATAATAAATCCTCTCTGCCGCCTATTCCGTTTGCGGCTATCTGTGCAAATACATCCACTTGTCTTTCTCCTTAACTCTGCATTTCAATGTTGAAGCTATAGCTTCCCGACCCTTCTTCGTATATATCGCCGTTTGGCATAACTATTTTTGCGCTCGTATTGCAGGGGATTACAACATTGAGAACGAACTTATCTCCGTTAACTCTCCAGTCGGTGCCAAGGGTTCCGTACACAGTTTCTATTGATGTCTTGGCATGGCTTATCCGCTTATCCAATACAGGCTTAATCAAAATTCTTTTATACCCTGCCTCAAGCGGTGTTATACCGCCTATTTTTGTGTACATAAAATCCGCAACCGAGCCGTAAGCATAGTGATTATACGAATTCATACTGTCGCTCCAAAATGAGCCGTCCTGCTTTATTCCGTCCCAATGCTCCCATATTGTTGTTGCACCCATAATAACGGAGTATAGCCATGACGGATATTCTTTTTGCAAAAGCAAGTCATACGCCTTTTTTGTATACCCGTTTTCGTACAATGCATCAAGCAGATACGGCGTACCTAAAAAGCCCGTTGTAAGTCTGTCATTATTTTCTTCAATCAACCTGTTAAGAATTTTGGCATTTTTCTCGGGATTTGTTGAAAGTCCGAATTTTAATGCAAGCACATTGGCAGTCTGAGTGTTATCACAAAGCCTACCCGACGGCGTTATGAACTCAAATTCGATATTTTCCTTGATTTTTTTATATAAATCACTGTACTCCTGTGCATCGTCCTCATATCCGAGCACCCTTGCAGTATCAACAAGGATTTTACATGACAGTGCATAATATGCGCTTGCTATAAAATCCTTTGATGTCATGCCGTCACGCTTTTCCTCACGGCAGTCAAGGGCGAGCCAGTCGCCAAGCTGAAATCCCGTGTTCCATAAATACGGATTATCTCCCTGCGCCTTTATATATTCAACCCATTTTTTCATTGACGGGTACTGGTTTTTAAGCACCCTCTTATCTCCGTAAGCAAAATATATCTCCCACGGACAAACAGTGGCGGCATCTCCCCAGCCTGCGGCTGTAAGCGTTTCATTCATAGACGGAACAAATATAAGTGTTGCCCCGTCCTCTGTTTGATCCGCACGCATATCACCAAGCCATTTTTTAAAAAACAGTGCTGTGTTCATATTCTGTGCGGCAGTCTTGCAAAACACCTGCGCATCACCCGTCCAGCCAACGCGCTCATCACGCTGAGGACAGTCAGTGGGAATATCTACAAAGTTACTTTTCTGTCCCCATATTACATTCCTGTACAGACGGTTTACAAGCTCATCGGAGCATTCAAACTGCCCTGTCCTCTTCATATCACTGCATATAACACATGCACGGAAATTGTCAGGTAACACCTCTTGAGGAAACTCATCAAGCCTTATATACCTAAATCCCTGAAATGACATTCTTGAATGGTATTCTTCCTCACCGTTTCCCGAAAGAGTGTATATGACAGTCTGCTTTGCGGTCCTTAAATTGCCGGTGTAAAAATTGCCGTCCCTGTCAAGCACCTCGGCATGAGATATTTTTACTCTATCTCCCTTTTTGCCATTTACCTTGAATTTTACCCAACCTGTCATATTCTGACCAAAATCTATTACCGTTTCACCCTTGGGCGTTATTATAAGCTCCTTGGGGGTTAAGGTTTCAATAACCCTTACCGGCTCATTTATCTGCGCCGTTAAATTTGAGTAACCGTGGTCTGAAATGCAAAATTTCACATTTATATTATCTGAAAAACTGTTATCAAAAATTTCACCGTCATAAATCTCTGAAAAGCGAAGCTTCGACTCCTTGCAGTCCCATGTTTCATCCGTTGTGATTATATATTCACCATCATCATTTTCTATGCTCATCTGCATCATAACCGACGGCTTCATATTATACGGATTCTGACCTTTCTGGAACGGATACCTTCCCGTACACCAGCCCTTTGCAAGATATATCTCCAAAAGATTAACGCCTTCTCTAAGGTACTTACAAACATCATATGTCTGGTATTGTAATCTTTTCTTATAGCTTGTAAAGCCGGGTGTAAGCAAATCATCGGACACTTTTTCTCCATTTATATATATCTCGTACAAGCCGTATGCACAGGCATAAATACGAGCCCTCCTCATGCCTTTACATACGGTAATCTCCTTTGAGAATACAGGAACAACCTCGCTTACATCGCAAGGAGTAAGCCACTTTGCTTGCCATAATTTTATATCTGTAACGCCCATTTCAAATGAGCCTTCAATCCAGTCTGATTCTTCACCATAATTGTCCCAGACCTTCACCCTTACTTTATAAGCGGTTTGGGGCATAAGACAAGCTCCTGAATATTCTATATGTGTTGACTCAGCACTTTCTACCCTGCCACTGTCCCAGGCTCCGCCTACAACTATTCTGTATGCTGTCTGAACCGTATTATCCTTATCGGATTGCAATTTCCACGAAAACGCAGGTATACCGTCAATACCTACCGGATTATTCATATATTCCGTTAAAAGCTCATAGCATTTTATCATACCTTCACCCCATGAAAACAAAATATCAGGGGCTGCTACATAGTGCAGCCCCCTCAAAGCTCAATTACTTGTCTAAAAATTCATCGTACTGCTTTTGCAGTTCATCTCTTATTTTATGAATACCCGCCTTATCAAGCTTATCTGCATACTCTGCCTCCCAGCTTGAAACTGCAACTGTTCCGAACTGTCTTTTTGCCTTATACTCATCTGCAACATTTGATACATTTGCAAGCTCGTTGGTTATTGAATCGGTATTTGGAACAAAGCCAAGCATCTTTGACTTTATTGCCTCATTATTCATTTTTTCTGTAAGCTTCCATGTATCGTCTGCCTGATCCTCAAGCAACAGCGCATTAAACTGGTTACCGAATCTCCATGCGTTCTGACCCATTGAGTTATAGCCTGAATCTGCAATTTCGGTAACATGGCCTGTTTCACCAAGGGTATAGTGTGTTCCCTCGATACCCCAGCAGATTATGTTAAACAGCTCTTTATTCGTGTTTATGAGCTTTAAGAATTCAACCGCCTCTTTCGGATGCTTTGAGTCTGCACCTACAGATGTCATTGTCGCAAGTGCGGAGGTTCTGCCCACATATGGCTTGTTTAAAATCGCATAAACCTGCTCCTCACCGTAGCGCTCTGTGTCATAAGGCTCCTGTCCCGGCTTCCATGTGTTTGAACGGACAGCAATCTTTCTCCACTCGTCATTGCTTGTAACGGCTGTACCAACGCTTGAAATGTCGTTTCTTATATAGCCCTTGTTAAACCACTCGTTAAGCTTCTCGGCACTGTATTTGCCCTCTTCGGTTTCCATATCGACAAACATCTCGTTTGAGTCGCTGTTACGGCGGATATATACCTCTGATATAACCTGCTCATAGAACGGATCTCTGATAAGGTTATATGTTGGGTTCATAACATATAAATCAGGACGGGCCTTATGAACTCTTTCAAATAAATCGTCCAAAAGTGCGGTATACGCCTTGATGTCATCAAAATTCTCTGCGTTTATAGCAGCATTTTCAATGGTTTTCATATCAAAGCCGATTTCTTCTGCAAGGCTCTTATCCATACTGATTGTAATAGGATTTGAAACAACCTGAATATTCGGTATTCCGTAAATTCTGCCGTCAACCGTTGCCGACTGCAAATAGAACTCAGGTATAACCTCATCAAGACCTACCTCACTTATGTAGTCTGTAATATCATATAATCCTCCAAGCGATACAGCCTCCTGATATGGGTTGATATAACCCGTAAAAGCAAGGTCATATGCCTCATGTGCCGCCATGATATTTTTCATCTTGCTTGTGTATGAAGCGCTGTCAATGTAGCGCATATCAAGCTTCATGCCAATCTGTGGCTCTATTATCTCATTTGCCTTTGCAAGTACTGCGTCTAAATCCGCCGGCTTATCGCCAAACACATACCACACAAGAGTATTGCTATCAGCCTTGTTTTTACCTGCACAGCCTGTAAGTCCGGCTGCCAAAGATACAACTATTGCCGCGCACATTAAAACGGACAATATTTTCTTAATTTTGCTCATTATTTTATCCTCCTAATATTAAAACCGTTAACCTTTTACCGAACCTACCGTAAGTCCCTTTACAAAGTACTTCTGGAAGAACGGGAATACGATAAGTGCAGGTCCTGCCGCTACAACAGCCATGGCCATTCTTACAGTTTCTGTAGGAACCTTTGCCAAATCGCTCATTTGTGCGGCGGTTGCATTCTCTTTTAAGATATTTATATCCTCTACTATTTTCTGAAGCAAATACTGCAAGCTGTACAGCTTTGAATCAGTTATGTAAATAAGCGCTGTGTTCCAGTCGTTCCACTTTGACAGGAACACAAACAGTGCCACCGTAGCCAATACAGGCTTTGAAAGCGGAATAATAATCCTGAAGAAGATAGTATATTCCGAAGCACCGTCAATTTTTGCCGATTCCACAATCGCCTCGGGAATACCTGCAAAAAATGTCCTCATCATAAACACATACCACGGGCTTATAAGTCCGGGCAATATATATACCCACAATGTATTATTCAGGTGCAGTACACTCGCAACAATTATATATGTCGGTACAAGTCCGCCGCTGAAAAGCATTGTAAAGTACAAATAGAAATTTATCACATTTCTGCCTCTTAAACCTCGCCTTGATAATGGATAGGCAATCATCGCCATTAAAAGCACACCGAAAACCATCGAGATTACCGAAAATGCGAAGGTTACACCGTATGCATTCAAAATCTGCGTCGGATTTTTAAGAACATACGCATATGCGGAAAAATCAACAGGGTTCGGGATCACCTTATACCCCGATTCCAGTAACTGAGCCGGGTTTGACAGTGATGCGCTCACCAGAAGCAAAAACGGAAAGATTACCAGTGCGCACAGGAGAGCAAAAAATGTACATAAAATTATCTGAGTTATCTTTTTTTCTTTTTTCATTTTCACACTCTCCTTAGAACAATCCCAAATCGTTGTCTATCTTTTTAGACACCGCATTGGTCGCAATAACCAATATCATACCTACAACCGACTGTAACAAGCCTACCGCAGCTGTAAGACCGTAGGAATTACCCGAAGCATTATCTTTGAAGCTCCTGAAAATATAGGTATCTATAACATTTGTCGTAGAATACAAATTACCGCTTGCTCCGTCCTGTGTTACTGTATAGAACAGTCCGAAATCCGCTCTGAATATGTTACCTATTTTTAGAATGGTAAGAATGGTTATAAGCGGTACAAGGCTTGGTATTGTAATATAAATCGCACGCTCAAATTTGTTTGCGCCGTCAACCTCCGCCGCCTCATGCAAAGCCGAATCAATTCCCATCAGTGCCGCATAATACACCACTGAATCCATACCGATGTTTTTCCAGACAAAAGTAACCGATAGAATTGCCGGCCACGCCATGGGCTTGTTATACCAGTCGATTGCATCCATTCCGAATACTCCCAAAAGCTGGTTAAGATAACCATAGTTTACATTCAGTATTGCATTTACTATGTATGCAACAACAACCCATGAGAGGAAATGCGGAGTTATTAAAATCGTCTGGAAAGTTTTTGTAGCATTTCTGCTTGTTACCTCAAACAGAAGCACCGCCAATACAACCGATGAGAACACGCTAAGCACTATAAACAAAAAGTTATTAAGCAAGGTGTTCCTTATAAGCTGTAAAAACACATCGGACTGAACAAAGAATTTGAAATTATCAAATCCCACCCATGGGCTCCCGAACATACCCAAATTGAATTTATAGTTTTTAAATGCAATTATAATACCTGCCATAGGCATATAGCAGAACACAAAAACCAAAATTATCGGAATTGCACAAAGTGAGTATAACTGTATATCGCTGAGTGTAAGCTTGTGCTTCTTATCATGTTTTTTCATGAAGAAATATCCTCCTCTTTTATACTACAGCATTCTTCTTAATATATCAAGATTGTCCAAGCATGGCAAACCTTGTTGAGCCTTTATTTATTGAATATTCATCAGTGCCCACTATACTGCAGGATTTACTGAGCCGTATATCTGCCGAGGATGCGCCAATCTTAATATTATATGTACCACTCTCTACATGCCATTTTTTAAGACAAATATTATAATACGCAAAATCAGACTCTGAGAGTGTAAATGTTACAGTTCTTATCTCTCCGGGCTCAAGGTGTACCTTTTTAAAGCCTTTAAGCTCCTTGTCCGGTCTGTCAACCGTATTTTCCGATTGCGATAAATACAATTCAACAACCTCTTTACCTGCAACCTTGCCGATATTTTTTACCTTACACGATACACTCGCTTTTAACTTACCCGGTTCGCTCTGAACAAGCGAAATATCAAGGTCTGAATACTCAAACTGAGTATATGAGAGTCCATGCCCGAATGGAAACCATATTTTATCCTTATGCCTGTCATAGTATCTGTAACCCACATAAAGACCTTCTCTGTAACAGGTTATTCTTCCGTCCCCATAAGGCTCGATATCCATTCTGTCCTTTATAGCAAAGGTTTCGGAAAGCTTTCCGCTTGGATTTTGATAACCAAACAATATATCTGCAACAGCCTTTCCTCCTGCCTCTCCGCTAAACCACATCTGAACAACGCCCTTGACACGGTTATACCATCTTCCCGGCAGCATTGCCGAACCTGACTGCATAACCACAACAACATTGTCGCACACATTGCAGGCGGCATCTACCATACCGTTTACATAATTGGGGAATGTAAGATTTTCCCTGTCCCAATGCTCTGTTTCTGTATCGGACCCAAAGTTATTGCTTATAAACAGAACCATCATATCATATTTTTCATCAGAATATACCAAATCATTGATTTTTGCAATATCCTCCGCACCCATATATCCGTCGGGCTGTATGCGGTCATATTGCAGGTTAATCCCCTCCGCCTTGGCATATTTTATCATATAATCGATAGGCTTATCAATCATTTTCGGATTGACATTGACCTTGCCGCTTCCGGCACCCATAATTAAAGGAATTTGCGCAGCTCTGCCGAATACCGCTATTTTCTTGTATTTATCGGAGGTTATTGGAAGGATATTATCATCATTCTGAAGCAGGGTGATTCCCTCAATCGCCGCATCATATGCAACATTGTGCTCCGCTTGGCGGCAGTATTCTTTACCATCTATCTGCATATCCTTGATTCGGTTGATAAACGCAAGGACTCTGTCGGCCGACTTGTCGATTTCCTCCTCACTTATCGTCCCGTTTTTAAGACCTTTTCTTAAATCCTCAAGAATATTATTATTGCACGGCATATCAATATTGAGTCCGGCTTTTATTGCCTTGCACGCATCATGTACGGCGCCCCAATCTGATATTACAACTCCGTCATAACCCCATTCATCTCTTAATATATCTGTCAGTAAATACTTATTTTCCGAACACCATATTCCGTTTAGCTTATTATAAGCGCACATAACCGATGTGGGGTTTGAGTTTTTTATCGCTATCTCAAAGGGTTTTAAATAAAGCTCTCTGAGTGTCCGCTCATCTATTTCCGCACTGTATGTACCGCGGTTATATTCCTGATTATTTGCCGCAAAATGTTTTAATGAGGAACCTATTCCCTCGGTTTCAAGACCGTTTACAAGCGCCGCAGCCATATGTCCGGTAAGAACAGGATCCTCTGAAAAGTACTCAAAGTTTCGTCCGCAATACGGAGTTCTTTTCATATTTAATCCGGGGCCCAAAAGCATTTCATAACCTAACCTTCGACACTCTCTTCCAAGTGATGCCCCGACTTTAAACGCCACATCCCTGCTCCACGACGCTCCTACTGCCGATGCCGACGGGAAGCATACACATCCACCGTCGGAATTATCCGAATAATTTCGCACACCGCTCGGTCCGTCAACCATTGCAACCGGCTCGATTTCAAGCTCTTTTATTTCTCTTGTTTTATCATTATAGCCGGTAAACAGCTGTGACTTTATTTTTAATTCTAAATCACTTGACTTTATATTTTTTTTCATCTTCACACCATATTTCTTTTAGAATTGTGTGCAGAGGTTGTTGCAAAAATGCAACAACCCTTGCACTACTTAATTGCCGCATCAAGCAAATCATATTATTCCCCTATGGAAACTGCATCTGTCAAAGATTGCATCTGTGTAAGAGAGTTCCAAAGGAATGCCTTTGCAGATACCTCGCCCGTCTTTGGGGTAGCAGATACATTTATTGCTTTTTCCGTACCTGTTGCATCTGTGGTTGAAGAAACAGTGGTAAGACCCGTAAGAGCGCCTGTTTCATCATAGAACGCAAGCACCATTGTTACAGGGATACTGCTATTAGCAGTATATTTAACAGATGCATTAACAGCTCTTCCCTCTGTAACTGTCGGCAAATCAAACTCGATATTGCCAAATACCGTTTTTTCCTCAATCAGCTCATCACCCTTTGTTAAGATTGAGTTTATCTTTACATTATGTGATGAAGTTGTTGCATCGTTAAGCACGGTAATTACTACATTATGTTTGCCCTCGCCAAGGTCTGTTACCCTTACAGGCATAGGAGGTCCGCTCTGTACATAGGTTTCTGCCGATGCGACCTTAACCTCGCCGTCAACCTCTACCTTAAATCTGCCGCCGGCGCTGTTTCTTGCAACATCTATAATCAGCTCATCACCCTCAAAATCATACTCAAATGAGTCGCCCGCATCTGTAAGTGTAAGGTCTACATTATCATAGTTGTATACATAGTTCTTATACTCTGTAAGAGGAGTAACAGCTGAATTTGCCAACGGCTTTACAAGATATTTAGCACAGTCGGAGGTCATAACGGCATTTACATAATCGCCGTATACCTTTGAGCCATTTGTTGCGCCCGATGTTGACGGGTGAGTTGAATCGGGAAGATAATTCTTAGCGTCCCAATCACTTGCAAACTGCGCATCTGTGTTATAAAGCGATCGTACATAGTCATGAATACTTATCGACTGTATTCCGTAAGCCCTTGCAATTCTCTCATGCTCTGCCATAGCATATGTATTTGTATCAAAGTTCAATACTGTTGTATATACAAATATGATTACCGGCGGTTTTTCAAGCGCATTTAAGTTTCTTACTATGGACTCCATATACTTAGCCGTTTGTGTATTTGCCGAATCATTTACGGCATATTCTACAAATACAATATCAGGGTCCTTTGAAATAACATCTCTGTTAAGTCTTATCCAGCCGTACTCAGCGCCCGTGCCTCCGATTGAAGCGTTATAGCAATTAGCATTGGGGAAATGCTCCTTGAACCAATTGGTGCTGTATACTCTCCAACCCTCCTGATTAGTTATAGAGCCTCCGAAATATACAACATTTAGTTCATCCTCGGCACTGTAGCCTGCAGGATATGCAAACTCTGCATTCTCGTCATAGGCGGTTGTGAACAAAACATTTTGCTCTGATTCAGCGCCTGTTACCTCTGCAGGGATATTTAAGGTATACTTTGTGTTATACTCAAATCCCGACGGGAATATAGTAACATCATTTCCGTCTGCTTCAACCTCTATTGCAACATCGTTTCCGTCCTCATCAACAAGAGTGATGCTGTCAAGATTTTGCGGAGTGTTGATTGATGTGAAATTAAATACATCACCGTCTTTAATAAGGGCTGAGCCTTCAAGTGCTATACCGTCATTGTAGGTCACATCTACCTTACCGTAATCTGCATCGATAATTCTGAAATAATCAATGCTCAAAGGTGCGTCTGTGGCTCTTAACATACGGGCAAATCTGAAATCGCTTATTTCATATTTCTTGTGGTTATATATGAATGAAAGCACTCCTGAATTTGCAATATTGCCGTTGCCGTCATCTACAGAAATCTGGTACTTCTGCGCTACAAAGTCAAATGCCATTGAAAGCGAATACCATCTGTCAGGCTCAAGCACAAAATCATCATCATATACCGTAAACGGCGTACCCTCTGTGCCTGCAACAGCGTCATATCTTAAAACTCTGTTACTATCAACCTTTAAGAGTGCGATGTTATCGCCCAAGTACATAAACTGATCATCAACAGTACCCTCGCCAAGCTTGAATCTTGTTTCAATTATCACATTCTTCTTGCCTGTGCAGTCAAGCTGCTGAGAAGCTCTTGGAGACTTTGTTATAAATGTCTCGTTTGCAACTTCTTTAAATATAGGCATGAACGCTCTGTACTGATGATCTCCGCCGTATGTGGATGTGAACACACCGTCCTTAACATAAGTTGAGTTGTTTTCCACTGAGTACTTGTTTGCGTTAAGGCTAAGATACCAAACAGTATCGTCGTCATTACCGTCAAACTCGGCTCTGTACATATATTTCGCCTCATCTGCGGCTCTGAAATTAAACTCTGTATCATCAACCGTAAGAGTATGCTTTGTTCTCGGCACCAGTGCAGGTACGGTAAATACCGCTGTTTTTGCATCTTGTGATAACTCTGCTGTTACAGCATTATTATCAAGCTTAATGCTGTCCGCTGTCATTTCGCTCTTTGACTTAACCGTTACGATATCGCCGGGGCGTACATTTCCTGCACCGTCAATACTGTCATTATATTTTCCGAAAGTTGCCTCAGGAACAGGGATAAGTGATGCATCTGTTATATTAAGATAATCAAGCGTTGTTCCTGCAAAGCCACCGTATGCAAGCTGTACATATCTGATGTCTGATAAAGTTGACGCACAGTTAATAGCACTTGTGGTGTACTTGTTACCGCTGTCATCTGAAACTGTCAGTGTATATGTCTTGCCTGTACCGTTAAGCTTTATGGCAATGTTATACCATGTCTGATCCTTTAATAGTATGCCTGTTGATTCCTGATTTCCGCCGTTTCCGGAGGTTATAACGCCGTTAGCGTCTGTGATGATCATTATACCCTTGGTATAGTTATCTGCTCCCGCGCCCATAATGTTAAAGAGCGGATTGTTTCCGTCGCTTATATGGATAGTACCGTCCTCGTCCTTACTGTTTGCCTTGTACTTAACTCTTGTTTCGATAAGCAAATCCTTGCCCTGTGTAAGAGGAACGACTTTTTTAAACATAATTGTCGGCTTTACATTTCCACCGTACGGAACATTGAGTGTACCGCCCGATACGGTTGCATTTAAATAATCACCGAAAATATTTTGGTCACTGTCATTCTCTGCCAAAAGTGCCTTTGTGTTTACCATTCTGTATGCAACGGGGTCTGTATCAAACTCGTCACTGAACAAAATCCACTGCGGAGCCTTGGTTACAAATGAAACATCTGCCGGGGCGTTTCCGCCAAGCATAGGAATATGAATTGTATATGTAGTAGCATTTTCAAGACCGCTGAGCGTAATAGTTGCGGAGTTTTCATCAACTGCTGTTACGCTCATCTGTGCATCGTTATTTACGGTTATTTTGCTAAGATCATTTGCTGCTACGGGGTTTTCAAAGAACACGGTTGCTGTAAGCTCTGTAGAAACATCTGTCTGACCGTTTAATGCCTCGTCATTTTCATCGTTTATAACCTCAACACTGCCCATCTTTGAAACATTTACATAATCAACCGTTGTTGATGTAAATGCACCGTATGCAAGCTGAATATATCTTAAATCAGGCAGAGTTGTTGCACTGTTAAGTGTACCGCTTGTGTATTTATTGCCGTTGTCATCAGCTACGGTATATTTGAAGGTTTTACCTGTACCGTCAATGATTATAGTAAAATTATACCAGGTCTGATCCTTTAAAACAAAGTCGGAAACCTCTTGATTTCCACCGTTTCCTGCACTTACATTTCCGTTTTCAAGACTGAAAAGAATGCCGTTTGTTGCGTAATTTGAACCCGTGCCTATGATATTGAAGAGAGGGTTGTTTCCGTTTGTAATCTTTAATGTCCCGTCCTCCTCCTTATATCCGTTTTCAGCCTTATACTTAACTCTTGTGTTTATTACCAGACCCTTCTGCTCAAGCGGTACTGCCTTATAAAGCATAATTGCAGGCTTTACATTTCCGCAATAACCCACATTCAGATTTCCGCCTGATACTGTCGGGTGATAAGGCTCGCCGTTTATATCAAAATGACCGAAATTATTTCCGTCACTGTCGCTTTGATTTAAAGCTGCCTTTGTGTTTACTATTGCATAGGTTGAATTTGCCGTGTCAAAGCTCTCGTCAAACATTGCCCATTCGGCTGCAACTGTCTTAAACGAAATATCGCTTGCTCTGTTTCCGCCAAGCATTGGGATATGAACAGTGTAGCTTGACGAATTTTTAAGGCCTGTAAATGAAATTACGGCAAAATTTTCGTCTATTGCCTCAACCGTGAAATTTGCGCCGTTACTTACTGAAATACTTGCCAAATCGTCCTCGGTTATGGGATTGTCAAAAACTATGGTTGCCTCGAAGGTAGTCGGAACATCAACCTGAGTGTCAAGAGGCTCGTCATTTTCACCGTTTATAATTTCAACAACGCCTAAATCCTCTACATCATAAATATTTATATAGTCCACAAATGTGTCGGTAAAAGCTCCGTATGCAAGCTGGATATACTGTATACTGCTTATAGCTGATACCGGCTTTAGTGTGGGGCTTGTATAAATATTATTGTTGTCGTCGGAAATTGTGTATGTAAATTCTCCGCCGTTATTTGAGACTTTAATACTGATATTATACCATGTATTATTCTGAAGATGCATATCCGAGGTTACTGTTGTTCCGTCATAGCCACCGCCTGTTATAAGGGTGTTGCCGTTACCCGGCTCGGCAATAATAAGACCTCTTGTATAATTATCCGCACCTGAACCCATGATATTAAAGAGAGGGTTTCCGCCGTCTGCTATGGCGATACCGTCACTCTTTATGTAGCTTCCGCTTGCATTGTATCTGACTCTTGTATCAATTACAATGTCATGTCCGGACTCTATTGTAATAGGATTTTTCAACATAACAGTCGGCTTTCTGTCACCGCACCAGCCGGCTTTAAGAGCACCGCCTGCTAAAACCGGGTGGAAATCACCACCGTTTACATCCCAGTAGCCGAATATGTTATTGTCACCGTCTCTTGCACTTAAAAGACTTTTTGTGTTGACAACTCTGTATGAAGTGCTTTCTGCGTCAAAGCTCTCGCTAAACAGCATCCAGCTTGGCAAATCGTCTGCCAGTACACTGACTGCGGGCAATGCCGAAAGAATCATTGCTACAGAAATAATCGCACTGATAATTCTCCTTTTCATTCTCCTGTCTCCTTTTTTAATCACTTTTAAACAAAACAGACGGCTTATATACCGTTCTGTTATAACTTTTTTATATTTTTGCTCTCTCCCGTTTTGGTTTTTGAGAGTTTCCCCTCATCAAGCTGCTGCCAATCCTTCATATGATTATGGTAGCTCGGCTGTCACCGCTTTCGGTGGCTGACGAGTTTTTTTCGCTTGGTTTTGAGAGTTTCCCCTGTCAAGGGGCATTATATGGCATATCTTCTCTATGGCACAGCATATCCATGATACAGCCGCACCATTCGGAACACACCCATCTAATGCCTCTTGACACAGGGAAGAAAGAGAGAGAGTTTTTTAAAACACATATCGCCTACCGTAAATTTTTTATCTGCGGCAAGATGCCAATGTGTGTTTTACTTTTTTAAGCTATCAGTTATTTGGGACTCCTATATTGCTATCCCCATATGACCAATAATCCACATTTCCCGAGTCACTGCCTACCACAATGCCACCGCTTTCAAAAGAATCCGGCAACATAGCGCTCGCAGTTAAAATATCCTCTGCTTCAAAGGTTATAACCTCGATAGCAGGCTTTATATATATCTCTTTCATTTTTTTATTCCTCCTGTCTAAGCCTATCAGTTAAGATACCCGTCATTTTCGGTATATGTAAATGCCGGACCCCATGAGATTACGCCTGAATCTCTTAATACATAAGGAACTGCATACATATTTACATGATACTTTGTGGTATCGTCAATACCTGTAATATCATAACGGAATATTCCGCCCGATTGCAGGGAATGATTGCCCTTTGCAAGACTTATGCTTCTGACTTTGCCAGAAACATCTGACGGCTTTTCGGTGTATGTATTTTCAGGTGTATCTGTCCACTCGTCAAAGTTTGTAAATACGAAACCGAAATCGCTTGTTGAAACTGTATTACCTGTTTCGGTAGTCGGCTTTGCCATAAATCTTAATGTGTTTGTTGTGTCAGTGTCATTTACCTTGCCGTAGAATGCGCCCGACTCCCAGCTTACATTTGATGCACCGTTTCCTGTTGAAATATATAAATAATCAATTACAGTGTCTGTAAATGCGCCGTATGCAAGCTGAATATATCTTAAATCAGGCAGGGTTGAAACACTGTTAAGTGTACCGCTTGTGTATTTATTGCCGTTGTCATCAGCTACGGTATAGCTGAAAGTTTTACCTGTGCTATTAACGGTTATTTCAAAGTTATACCAGGTCTGATTCATTAAAGTAAAGGTTGAAACCTCCTGAGTACCGCCATAGTTTCCTGCACTTACTTTTCCATCATTAAGAGTGAATATTATTCCGCTTGTCGCATAGTTTGAGCCTGTACCCATAATGTTAAACAGGGGATTATTGCCGTTTGTAATATTTAAGGTACCGTCATCACCCTTGTTCCCTGCTTGCGCATTATATTTTACTCTTGTTTTAATTACCAGTCCACCCTGCTCAAGTCCTATAGCTTTATAAAGCATAATTGCAGGCTTTCTGTCTCCGCAATAACCCACATTGAGATTTCCGCCTGATACTGTCGGGTGATAAGCCTCACCGTTTATATCAAAGTGTCCGAAATTATTTCCGTCGCTGTCACTCGGATTTAAATCTGCCTTCGCATTTACTATTGCATAGGTTGCATTTACTGCGTTAAAATCCTCTGTGAACATTGTTCCCTCTGATTTCATTGTTGTAAATGAAACATCGGTTGCCTTGTTTCCGCCAATTCTCGGAATACTAAGTGTATAGGTTGTGGAATTGCTAAGTCCCGTAATCGAAAGTACTGCGGAGGTACCGTTTGTTGATTTAACGCTCACAGCTCCACCGTTATTGACTGTAATCTTTGCTAAATCAGCCGCAGTTACAGGATCGTCAAATGTAAGTGCTGCATCAAAACTTGTAGGAAGATTGCTCTGTCCGTTAAGTGCAAGATTATTGTCTGTATTCTTTACATCAACATCAGCAAAATTGGCCGTATCATAAATATTTATATAATCTACCGTTGTAGCGGTATTAGCAGTATAAGCAAGCTGAATGTATCTGATGTCAGTAATTGTTCCACCTGTATTAAGTGCCTTGCTTGTTGGGTATAATACATTTCCGCTATCATTCAAAACAGAATATGTAAAGGTTTTGCCATTTGACGCTAATGTAATACTGAAAATATACCAAGTGTCATTTTGAAGATTTAGAGTAGAAGTCTCTTGCGCTCCATTACCGTTACCAGCTGAAAGAAGCGTGCTGCTACTACCCGGCTGTGAAATAACAATACCTCTTGTAAAGTTATTTGCACCCGCACCCATAATATTAAAGAGTTGACTACCGTTGTCAGCTATTGCTATTCCGTTTTCTTTTATACAATTACTTTGGGCATTGTACTTAACTCTTGTTTCGATTATAATGTCATGTCCTGTCGGTACAGCTATGGCATCTTTTAACATAATCGTAGGCTTTACCCCTCCGCCTTGCGGAACATTGAGCATACCGCCCGACACCGTTGCACTTGCATAATCACCGAAAATGTTTCCGTCACTGTCATTGCTCTCTAAAAGTGCCCTTGCATTAACCATACGGTATGCCGCACTTGCCTCATCAAAGCTCTCGCTAAACAGTTGCCAGCTTGGTGTTTCGTCTGCCATGGCACTTATCCCCGGCAAAGCCGACACAAGCATTGCCAAAGAGATAAGAGCACTTAGAATTTTCTTTTTCATTGTTTTTTTCTCCTTTTCTTTTTTTTATTTATTTTTTCTGAAACTGTCGGTATAAATACCGCAGTTATTTACAACATTATCGTACTGTGTCTTATGCTGTGCATCAAGAGCAGTATTGCCTGTACTGTTATTGTTAAGTATCAGATCCGCCATTTTCATTTCGCCGTACGGATAAATCGGTGTATCAGTATTTACGAAATAGTTATTGGATATCCAGGTATTGCTTGCCTTGTTATCGGTTTTGTTGTTAACATAGGCAAGAATATCGCCGTAAGCATTCTGCCATACCTCAGATTTCCAGCTAACGCCCGGCTCTGTGCCGTTACTCTCGGGTATGCCCACGAGTTTGCCGAGGAACACATTGTTAAATCCGTTATAACGCCCGTTTATCTCGTCCCAAACATTGTACTTAACTCCGTCTATGGTCTTAAATCTGTCCTTATGCCGTACAAATGCGCCTATATCGGAATTTATTACGATATTGTCCCTGAAGGTGTTATAGATACCGCCGTGTACCAATAATACCCTGTCGACATTCTCAAATACATTGCCTACCGCACTTTGTCCGCTTAACCAATCGTCATAATAAACCGCTCCCAAACCGCTGTATGAATCATGGATATAGTTATACTGTACAACCGTTCCCAAATTTGACAAGTCGTTTCCCGAATATACAATACCCGCATCGCTTGAGCGGTCTGTAAGACAGTTATAAATATCGTTATATTCGATTATGTGGTTATTGCCGTTATAGCTTACAGCAAGGTGAGGGGTATCGGTAACAGTGTTTCTCCGTGCCGTTACACCGCAGCCCTTTAATACAAGCGGAGCGCAGTTTGTTCTGTTTATCTGACTTACCCTATTAAACAGACAATTCTCAACCTTACTGTTTGAGCCTGTCAAGGTGTTTACATCTCCGCCGCTGATTACAAGACCGCTTCCGCCAAGGTTAGAAAAATCACAAGCGGAAACAATATTATTATTACCCTTTACATTAACGGCGTTCATACCGTTTGCAAAAGTACAGCCTGCAACCGATACATTATCAGCGTTTGCATTTATAAAATAACCCTGTGTATTTTCAAACGCTATGTTCTTAACCGTTACATTTTTGCTTGATTGTATATTCAAAATATCTGCATTTGATGTATTTACGGTTATATCTGCATTTTTGAATGTGTTATTACTTACATCAGCCTCGGCAGGATAGTAATAAAGCACATTATCCTTTATTACATATTCGCCCTCAATATCAAGCTCTGACGGTATATTGTATACATACCAGTCTCTGTCCTGCTTGCTTATCGGTCTTAAATCGTCAGACGGCATAGAGCCGCAGAAAAGCCTTTGCAAGGTAAGGGTTCTGCCTGTTATGGTGCTGTCTATATCACTACCTGCAACACTGTCTGTAATACTTGCAATCTTACCCTTTGTTATATCCCAGTCATAGAGCAACCAGCTTCTTACCCATGCTTCTTCAATATTTTTCCAGTTCTTTATCTCGGCTGATTTTATCTGTGTCTTTCTGTTCTCGCTGTCCTTGCCAAGTCTTATGCTTCCCTTGCCGTAACCGCTGTTTGGATACTTTGCAATCTGCTCTGTCTTGCTGTTATACGAAACTGTGGTATAAATAGGGTCGCTGTTTACATTCGTTCCGTCTGTATAGCTTAAATTTACACCGTATTTTGATAAATCAAGACTGTAAATTTTACCCTCAACGCTCTTGTCAAACATTGACAGCGCGGTAAGGTCTGTTACCTTTGTAAAATCAGAGCCTTTAACTTTTATTCCGCTGTAGAATACTGTATTTTTTCCCTCACCCTCAATGGTAAGCGATGAAAGGTTTGATATATCCGTATCAGCTATATTAAGAGTATTGGGGAAATCATAGTTACCGTTATCAACTATGATTTTTATATCCTTGCCGTTATGATCTCCGTCGGAATTGAAGCCTTTTACAACCTCAAATGCACCCGATACGGTTTTAAGCGGATTTGTGGCTGTTCCCGACTCCTTGTCGTTTCCGTCATTTGCCACATATACCTCTGTCTGCAATCTCTTTGTTTCATCTTTAACATAAACGGAAAATGTCATATCCTCCGTATCGGCAATTCTTGTTTTTGTAAATTTCACCGGCACAGACTCTCCCGACTTAACCGACCTTGTGAGCTTTGAGCCTGCAATCTCTGACATATTCTTGTCAAGAAGCCTCATTGAAACATTGACCTGTTTGTCCGTACCGTAGTTCTCAATTGAGAAAGCAACATTTACGGTGTTTTTTTCTGTTACTCCGATACTGTCAAGAGCAATGTCTAAATCCTCTATACGGCAGTCGGTATCAAACTCGCAGGTGCCCTGTGCCTTTACATAACCTGCACCCGTTGACATTAGTGATGCCGATAAAACGATTGAAGCAAATTTTCTGAGCTTTATCATATTTTATTCCTCCACATTTATTACAAACATACACTTGAGCTTATTAAATTCAAGCATTGTAAATACTTCATCTCCGCCAAAAACTTCGCTGTAGGTAATCTCTTTGACAGATACATTATTGCCGTTTATTGTCATGAGATAAAATCTTGCCGCCGGATCAACCTGCTGGATACACAATGCACCTTCACCGTTTCTGTAGCTGTAGAAATTATTATGGAGCTTTTTCTCAATCTCATAATATCCAACCTTGCGGTAAAGGTGAACAGGCGGTGACCATGTATCATGGACTGTGTCAAACTGAGCATTATTGCTCATACCGTACTCGCCTATTCTTCTTGCGTCAAACGCCTTTTCTATTGCCGATATGACACCCTTTGCATCAACATCATAGAAAATAATATCGCCTATGCCTATTGAATTAAATATTTGCTTATTGATGTCTGTCATCTTCTCATTGTACTGTATGCCCATTACTCCGCCGTTTACTATGCCGTCAATTTGTGTAACAAAATCGCCGTCGCTGTTCCTGATAGTGAAAATGTCGCTGACAACCATAGGCTGTGCCTCACGGCTTACCTGCTGGCGATCCTGGGAAAGGTTACTGTGCCATACAACCGCCGCAACGGTGTTTGTGTCCTCATCAACATTATAGAAATCGTGTACAAACTTACCCTCGTTAGGTGTAGATGCCGACGGGAATTTGCCTGAAGCATAGCTTTGTTCAAGGTCGCCGTCGTTTATGTGAAATACTACAGTATTATCGTCCTGATAGAAGAAATTGAGCCATGTATCAACATAAAAGCCATACTGCGCTATATTAGACTTATCAATCAACGATACGACTCCGTTTTTCTCCACCCGTATAACCGTTTTGTTATCCGCATCTTTAAATTCCGTATTTACATTTCCCTCATACTTTAATTCTTCCGGATAATCAGCTGTGTAAACCGCTTTAAGTTTGTTATTTTCATCAAGCTTATACTTTATAAGCTGCGGCTTAAACTCTACCTCTTCGCCCGACCAACTCTTTGCAAAAAGCTCTGCAGCTTTATACGGGTCCTTTATTCTCATACCGTTATATATAGTTTTAGACGTACTCTCATACTTCTCAAACTCGTTATACGATGTAAGGATTTTCAGCCTGACAAACTGCTCAGGCTCATATTGGCAATAGCCCGAAATAAGGTATCCATATTCATACTCATCAGCATAAACAGTTTCACCGTCAATCTCAATATTGCTCTTCTGGTATCCGTAAACAACATCTTTGTATACCCAGAAATAACCTATGGAATTGGAACGAATGCCGGATTTATCCATAAACGGTGAATAATCATAGGTTGTACCGCTTATATCTATCCAGTCCTCGCCTATACTCTTTACCACACCGCCAATTTTGGTATCCTTTGAGTATGCCCGCGTTATACTGTGCTTACCTTCGCCCGTATTGTTCTCACCGATAAGGACTATCATATCCTTCTTGATGTTTAAATAATCAATTTTTTCGCCGTCTATGGTTACATCGTAGTACTTATAACCCTTTTCATATTCATATTTGTTTGACGGATTAAAGTAGTCAATAAGAGTAACCTTTTCATTGTCCTCGGCAATGAACTCGGGCACAATCGCTTTTGTAACACTGAAAATGCTTGCGCAATCATATGTACCGTCGCCGTTATTATCAATAAAGGTTACATCGCCAAGCGATATGGCAAGATCTGATACGGAATAAAGAGGCTTTGCCACACCGTTAAAAATAATCGCTGTTTCGGATTTGATTTTTATAGAGCGCTTTGATAAGCTTTCATTCTCGTATACGAAATTTGTGCCTGAAAATGCACCATCATCATAGAGAATATGCTTTGACTCTACCGTAACCACTCTGTTCTTTGAATCGGCGGTTATGTATTTTATCTCGCCTGTTTCTGTTTCGTCCTCATAATATACATAGGCTATAACCGAATAACCCAGCATATTTTTTGCGGATGTCAAGCCTGCGCTCATCATTTCACCGTCAACCACAACATGACCCTCAGGCTGTGCATCATTTACATCTTTAATACCTGTTACATCATTTGCACTTACAACGCCTTTTACCTTGGCAATCTTATGGAAATAATACAGGGCTGTATCATTTTTGCCCTTACCCGTTTCATAGGTCTTGTTTTCAATATCGTATAACACAACCGGACATTCACAGGCATTTGTAAGCAGAACTGCAAACGATGACATTGTAAGCTCATCATCCACCTGTTTTACACCCTTTGTAAGACCTATTGAGCTTGCTACCGAAATGTATCCCGTCGGATAACCGCCCCTTTGTCCTGCCTGCATATCATAGCCAAGCACGCTTACAATAACCTTTACTGCCTGATTATATGTTACAGGCGATTCGGGATAAAAGTTTCCGCCCGAATATCCGACCATATACCCTAAATCCGCACCTCTTTCAATCTGTGCGGCATATGCGTAATCCTTGTCTACATCCTTAAATTTTGTTCCTGTTGCATCGTTTGGATGCACATTGATATTTGCAAAATTCAAGATTGCCGATATGAACTTCGCTCTTGATATTACCCCGTCAGACTCTACATCGGTATCCTCAATAATATCCAGCGCCTTGAGAAACTCAAGACGGGTTTCGTAGTTGTCGTTTCCGTTCTCTGAATCAAGTTCGGCAGCATATGCGCTAAATTGCATACTCATTGCCAGTGCAACAAGAATCAATATTATTTTTTTCATATTTTACCTCCTACCTGATCTTGATAACCTGATATATCATCTGCGCCGCTTCGGCACGGGTAGCATATGATTTCGGGTCAAATTTTCCTCCCGAGCCTTTTACCGCACCCTTTTCAATAAGGAAATCCACCGCCTCACGGGCATAATCACTTACCGTATCCAAATCGGTAAGCGTTGCCGTCTCATCAATTTCAATATCAAGGTCAAGTCCGGCAGTTTTTACCGCTCTGTAAATAATCGCTGCCATGTCCTCTCTTGTAATATTTTTACCTATACCGAATTTTGTATCGCTTATGCCGTTTATAATACCGACAGACAGTCCTGTTGAGATTGGAGCCGCATACCATTGTTCGGTATCTACATCTTCAAATACTTCCTTTGAGGCTCCCAAAAAGTCGAATGCGTATACTATGATTTTGACAAATTCCTCACGCTTTACATTGTCCTGCGGGAAGAAATGACTATCATCCTTGCCTGATATTATTTTGTTATCATAAAGGTGCTTAATTGCAGTTTTTGCCCACTCATAATTTCCGCAGTCATTGAAAATAAATCCGTCTGCAGGTTTTATTTCGTTGTCAGGCTCGGGAGAACGGTCTGTTACCGGTGCATTTATACCGCCTACCGACAATGTGCCGCCGGCGTGTGTTGTTCCGCCACCGCCTGAGTTGCCGCCACCACCGCCGGTCTGCGTTTCAGGTGTTGATGCTATTACCTTTTCTATCTCCCCTGCGGTTGAAAACGGCTTATAAAGCATCAGTCTTGCAGATATGTTTTTATTCTTTGCGTATTTGTCCTCTACGCTCTTGCTAAAGCCCAGATAGTTTATATAAGCTGAAAGCACTGCGTCAATTTCTGCCGGTGCGGGAGCCTCATTCAACATTTCAACAACTGTCATTTTGTTGAATATTGTCTCAAATTCAGTATTGTTCTTTGCCTGTTTTAATGCATCGTTTACAATCGTTTTTGAGCTTAATTTGCAATATTCATCATACAGTGCAGGCGCACTGTTTGCTTTATATTCTTTTAAGATTTCTTCAGGTGATTTTCCATCTGAGGACCACGCCGTTACAATGCTCTTATACAAGCTGTCCTGAAACTTCTCTACATCGGCATAGCCGTCCGCTTTAAACAGCTCCTTGCAGGCCATTATCTGCGCTGTATCTGAAAGAGCATTAAAACGGGTAGTATCACAGTAAAGCATTTTACTGTTTGCCTTTATGTAATCGGCAAGCTGCTTTGCTTTTGAGTTATCAGCGCTTTGCTTTACTATTTCGTTAAGACCCTCAAGCGCATTGTCGAGATCCTGCTTTGATGTGTAATATATGTTAGGATTGTAATAGTTCTTTGCGAGATTATCACCTACAATAAGAACACCGTATGCACCGCTCGATGCGGTATTGGGAAACTGATGACTTACCTGCTTTCCCTCGCCCGAGGCTCTGAACTCAACCACATCAAGCACTGTTTTTGTCATATCCGACTCGTCAACCTCGCTCCATGTATATGATGTATTTTTATCAGTCTCCGATGGCTTTAATATGAACATTTTAAGTATCTCATCATTTAAAACCTTACCCTCAACACTGAGCATACCCTTGTTGTCTATCGATACATTTGATATTTCAAGAGTATTTTTATTATTGGTAAAAACAATTCTGTAACGCTTGCCTGTAGCCGTATTTTGTATTACTGTCGTATTTGCCTTAGTCAGCGCCTGGCCTTCTTTGTATATTTTTGTTGCTTTCGAAACAGTTTCATAACCTGCACCGGTTATGTCGGGAATGGCATCGCCGTCAATTTCCACATAGTACATGGTGTGATCATCGCTCCATATCCTATCGAGTGTACCGTAGAGGTTGGGCATAGCCGATGCAGATGTCTGCGCAAGCACAGACATCATCATAAGCAAGATTATTATTTTTTTCTTCATTCAGTTTCCTCCCTTATTGCTGATGTCGTCAGGCTGACCTATGTTCATAGCTACTCGCAAGACACCCTTTGTGGTGTTTTACAAGTATATTATTTCCTTAGCCTGATGACATTGTCGTTATTGCGGGTCTGCGGTTAATTCAATCGTGCAATCACGCTCCGTTGCATATACTTCAAAATATCCTGCCGGCATAATCGGCTCGTCATTGTCGTTATACTCAACTATCGTTTTGCCGTCGACCTTGAAAAGAATATCAACGCTTCCGTTATCATTATTAAGCGCCGAATATTCAATCTCATGTGTCTGACCTGAGAATATACAATCGTTTGGATATTCAACAAAGACAGAGTTTCCGCCACCGAATTTCTGGAACTCGATTGTTTTCGCCTTTATAATAACGATATATTGACTGTTTCCGTTCCATGCAACCGCTGTCGGGCTTGCCTGCGCTCTTATTCCATAGCCTATGAAGCCGTTTCCGATATTGTCAATCTTTGCTTTGAATTTCATAATCTGATGCGTAGGTATTCGCTCTGCCGTACCGAATGTGGAATTTGCCTTACTCGTATGCGACAGCTTACCCGGTGAAATGGTAAACTGGTTCGGGGTTATGTTCCAATATCCGCCCGAAACAAGCTTATACATATCTACATATTCGGGATACTTCTTTGCGTCAAGTACATCAAACTGTGAATTTAATTCACCCACCATGCGGTTAATATCTCTTTGAGTTACACCTGCACTGTCCTTGCGCCCCTCATACATTTCGATAAGTTTTTCCATTTCCTCCTTTACGCCTGTCATATATCCGCCCGGCTTTTCGCTTTCAACAACGGTTGCGGCACGGTTCTTTAAAAGCTCTATTGCATCGTTTATCTTTTCTTTGTTAAGAACCTCCTTCGATTTTGTTGTAAAGCTATAGTATTGCTGGTTCGATTTTACCGGCGCATCGTCAAGCATGGAATTTGTCTTATTAGGGATTGCCGTAACCTTCCAGTAATATCTTGTTTTATTGTAATTTAATCTGTTTATTGTAACGCTGTTTGCCTTTACATATTTATTTGAAATAATGTTTTTAAACTCGGCATCGGTTGAAAGTGTAAACAGATACTTTTCTGCATTATCCGCTCTCGTCCATTCAAATACGACTTCCGAGCCTTCTATATTTTCAGACTTGTTTTTAGGACTTACAAGGTCAAAATTACCCAAACGGTGAAGCTTTTTTCTGTCCTCATCAAGGTATATTCCCGCCTTATCGATTATTTCCTGATACTTTGGCGGGATTACAAAATTCTTTGCCTCCTCCTTTGAAATGACAGTATTATCCTTTATAACCACATACGGCTCGACATTTGCACCGATTGCCTCAACGCCCTGTGTAGTCTTATCGGTATTTGCAAGATTTACAAATGTATTTCCCGATACTTCACAGTCGTACGGAGGCACAACAGCCATTCCCTTATGTGCGTCAATGTGGTCAAAAATGCTTTTATATTTCTGCCACGGCTCGCTCTTGTACGGGTAATCGTAGAGTCGCCATAAAAATGTGTTTGCGCTAAAGCTTGTAGCGGTTGAGCTGTCCCAAAATCTTGCGGCGTTTCCGTCGGGAACTATTCTTGCCGCACAGCCCTTACCGTTTAATACAAGGCTGTCCTTCATAGTGTTATACACACCGCCATGCACTATCATAGAGCTTCCCGTATTTATAAATACATTTGAATAGGCGTGATGATTTGACAATGTATCATCGTAGTAGATTACACCCATTGACGGGGGTATATCGTGGAAGTAATTATATCTTACAACCGTATTCTGGTCGCAGATATTTCTGCCGCCGTATATAACGCCGGCGTCCTCTGCCTGGTCCTGAAGGTTGTCATAAAATTCATTGTATTCGGCAACATTATCGTTACCGCTCATACCAATCGCCGTATGCGGTCCGCCAACGATTTCATTATGGGTTATCGTTTCACCTACGCCCTCAAACCTTATCGCACCGCAGTTTGTTCTCTGGATTGTGTTAAAATCCTTAAAAAAGCAGTTGCGCACAACACTGTTTGACGGAGTTAATGTCTGCCTGTCTCCGCCTCTTAGGGTTATGGGGTTTGCCGTAATGGAATAGAAATCACAGCCTGTAATGGTATTGTTAAAGCCACGCTCCAATATTCCGTCGGACACATTTTTGAATGTACATCCTTTTATTGTGATATTTCGGCAATTATCGTCAAGGTCTATCACCCTGTTTAGTGAATTTTCAAATATAATTCCGTCAAAAACTACATTTTGACAGCCTTGCATGGTTATCATGGTGTTTGACAAAAGTGCAAACTGCACATAGTTATTCAAAAAGTCGGTGTTATTCTTATCTCCCTCTACAGGATAAACAAATATTCTGTTTGTTTTCTTGTCAAAATAAAACTCACCGCTGCTGTCAAGCTCACTGAGCATATTGTATACATAATATTCCTTGCCTGATAAGATACCGTACTCGGCACCCCTGTCCGAAGCGATGGAAAGGTCGCTCATACGAATGTCGGTTATTTTTCTGAACTCGCCTGCCCAACGCACCGCAAAATATCCGAATATTCTCGGATCTGTCTCATTTTGCCAGCGCTTCATACGGGTATCGTCTACAACAAACCGAAATCCCTTTGTTCTCCAGTTGTCGTGATCCTCCTCAAGCACCTCGCCCGTAAGGTTAAATGTTTTGTTGGGCCATCTGCAAACAGTTAAGTTTTCGCCTTTATAGTTTACATTCCACGAAGCAGGATCACCTGCCTTAAAGGATGTATCAAAACCCGCAAGCTGATCTGTTATATCCGCATACACAACATTGCTTGCATCGGGGATCATATTTAAAACAGCAGGATCTGTTATATCCTTAAATTCCGAGCCTTTTATGCTTATTCCGCCGTTAAATGAAACCCTCTCCCCGTTATATGCCTTAAATATGATAGGCGAGCCGTCAAGACCGCTTATCTGCTCATTGAATTTTATAGTGTCCTTTACGGTGTATGTACCTTCACGAAGGTATATTTCAATGCCTCCCAGGGGCAGTCCTATCTGCTTTTCAAGCTGTACTACCGTTCCGTATGCTCTCATAATATCAGGTAACGGAGCATTAAAGCTTCCTGTACCTGTTGAGCCTCCCTGAGCAGACACATACACACCGAAAAGTCTGTCCATAAGCGACGGTAACTTTGACGGCATTGTATAATTCTGATACAAATATACCGTTTCACCGTTCATTTCCATACCTATACCGTTTTGTGATGCAAAATCATTTATATTAACATAATTTCCTACACCTAAAACCGCATTCGGAAATGCCTGCTTTACAAACGATACCGGCACATATACCGCCGACTCCTTTACATAGGCAACCTCACCGTCATTTTCGGATATTTTTTCCTTTTTACCGTGTATAAAGCCGTACTCTGCACCCGGCTGAAGCATAATGGTATTTTCCATTATATTCCGTGCGTCATTTGAGTTTATGTTTTTAAACACACTCTCTGTAACCGCTTGCTCCTCACCTAAAGCAAAAGCTGTATCAGTGTGTGTCCAAGATATGGCATGGGCAAGCATTGCCGCTGCCATAATGATAATCAAAATCTTTTTCATAATAATTTACCAAATATTTAACCAAATTACTCTGCTATTGTTTTTCCGTTCCAGACATACGCCTTTACCGACATATCCTCCGGATTTTGAACCTCGCACTCTGCATATATTTCCTTTACGGAGGTGGCAGGAACGGTTTCTCGTGTGTTCTTTATCTTTACAACATTTCCGTCCTTATCGTATACCGCCATTACTATACATACCGTTTTAGCCTTATCGGTTGTATTCATCGCCGTTACATGACAGGTTGCCGTTGTTGTGCTTACCTCTACCCCGTAATTCTTAATCTGTACAGGCTTTTGCTCGGTCTTGAACGAAATAATTGTTTCGTTCATATTTTTGCCCTCGGTATCCTTAACAGATGCAGGAACTGTCAATGTGTAATCCTCATCATATTTTAGTCCTGCACTAAAATATATTACAGCCTTTCTTGCATCGGCACTTATTTCTACAGGTACAATATTTCCGTCCGAATCGTTTACGGTTATTCCTGAGAGTGTGTTCTTGTCAATATCCTTTGAAAAGTCAAGCACAAAATCCGAATCATTTGATACATCACTATCCCCGTTTTTGATATTTGATGATGTTACTCTTATGTCGCTATCCCACATCTTTATGTAATCAATCTCAAGATTTAATTGAGCGGTATAGCCTAAAAGCAAATGATAAATTGTATCATTTGAAAGTCCGTAAGAGGTCTGCACCCAGCTTGTTAAATCCGTAATGCCGTCAAACTCATTGCCGTTATCATCGGCTATGCTTACCCCGAAGGTTTTTGTTACATTATTAAGATGAAGGCGTATTGTATACCATTCGTTATTCTTTATTTCAAAATCGGTGTCCTTAAGAGTATTGTTTGCACTTGTTCCACCGTAAGAGAACTTACCGTTCTTTGCAAATACGGTTTCCTGATAGTTTGTTGTTGTTCCGAATATATTCATTATTGGTGCATCAGAGGCAACTAAATTATCCGCCCTTTGCGATACCATTGTAAATTTTACTCTTTCCTCAACATAGATGTTTTCCCGTCCTGTAGCATCAATAGGATTGTTAAACGATAATGTAAGGTGCTGACTGCCCATATCATTACGGTCAACCTTCAATGTTCCGTTTGATATTTTTGAGCTTAAATTTTTGGGGTTTCCCGTATCTCTGTTAGGGGTCCAGACAAATGAAGAAGTATCGTCTGTGCCATCAAAATTAAGCTTCAATATGTATGATATATCATCTACCGTTGTAAAGCTCACATCTTTAGATGCGTTACCTGAAAGCTCGGGAATTGAGATTGTGTATTTTGTATATCCGGAAAGTGAGCCGGCACTCATTGTAAGTACCTTTCCCCCATCTGACAGGCTCACATTCTCAAGGCTTGCGCCCTTGTCAATCGTAATTTTCTTTGCGTCATTTTCGGTAATCGGGAGTTCAAAAATAACTTTAAATACTGCCGCTTTGCTTACCTCATACGCACCGTCAAGAGGTTTGTTGTCAATCCCGTAAACAACCTTTACCTCAGGCGGGATATATT
>CACZPW010000083.1 GCA_902783115.1 uncultured Ruminococcus sp.
CTTTTGAAAACGGAGGATATTTTCCTTTCCGTATCATCAACTACACGGGAGATAAGAAAGGGCGAAACAGACGGCGTGACCTACAACTACACAAGCGTTGAAGCGTTTGAGAAAATGATCGGAAACGGGGATATGCTCGAATATGCAAAATACGGCGAAAATTATTACGGTACGCCGAAAAAAGCGGTGGAGGATATGCTTTCTTCGGGCAGGAACGTACTGCTGGAAATAGAGGTACAGGGCGCTATGAAGGTAAGGGATGTTTTCCCGGACGCAGTGCTTGTATTCCTGATCCCTCCGTCCATGGCGGAGCTTAAAAAAAGGCTTGTTGAACGGGGCAGAGAGGATACAGAGCAGATACTTAAAAGGCTTGATACCGCAAAATGGGAAATGACCTTGGCGCCGCAGTATACAAAGGTGATAGTAAACGACGACCTTATGCGGTGCGTAGACGAGGTTTCGGCATATATAAAGCTTAAAATCAAGGAGCGCAAAGCCATTGATATATTATTAAAAGAAAAAATTTAAAACGAGAGGAAGATAATAAAAATGATGATCAAACCCGGAATTACAGAGCTTTCAAAATGTGCGGACAGCCGCTATACATTAGCTACCATGGCTGCAAAGCGTGCAAGAATGATAGGCGAAAAGACAGAGGAGATAAACGGCAAATTCAAGGCGGTAAAGCCCGTATCCATAGCTGCAGACGAGATAGCCCGGGGTAAAATAGGCTATGTACGCTCCGATGACGTTCATGCGGCGCAGGAGTATGAGGAGGAAAAGGAAGCGGCTATCATTTCCTACAGCGAAAGCGCAATGGAGGCAAATGCCGAATTTGACGCGCAGCTTGAAGCGGCGGACGCAGATACGGAAGAATAATTATTTGAGGGTATCGCTTTGATTGCAGAGATTATTGTTGACCACCGTGCCAAGGAGGTCGATAAGGTTTTTGACTATAAAATACCAAGTGATTTGGAGGATATTGTTACGGTAGGCTCAAGGGTTATCGTTCCGTTTTCGGGCGCTGATAACCGTGTTGAGGGTTTTTGTATGCGTATCAAGGAAAAATCCGACGCAAAACGCTTAAAGAGCATTATAAAAATGTCGGATATGCCGAGGGCGTTCGATGATGAGATGCTTGAGGTCATAGAATGGATGCGTGATAAATATCTTGCAAATTATTCAGACATAATACATACCGTAGTTCCGGCGGGAAGTGCGGTAAAGGGGAATGTGCGGCTTGTTCTTACCAAGCCGCACAGATCCGCAAGCGATACAATGAACCGCATCCAAAATCTGATATACAAAAACGGCGGAAGCATGGAGCAGGATATGCTTCAGGCAAGCTTTGAAAAGAGCATAGCGCCGCAGATACGAAGCCTTATAAGCAGGGGCGTTTTAGAACGCGAATACAGCTATCACAGTGCAGTCGGTAAAAAGACGCATAAGGCGGTAGAGCTGCTGCTTGATAAAGATACGCTTTTGAGTGTAATATCCAAAACGCAAAAGAAAGCACCCGTTCAGGCGAAGGTGCTGGAGCAGTTTTTTGACAGGGACGAAATACTCTTATCCGAGCTTTCAAAAATATCAAAAAGCGGACAGAGCGTCGCACAGGCTCTCGAAAAAAAAGGCTATGTAAGGATATTTGATAAGGAAATAGCAAGAGATCCTTTATCGGGCAGGGAATTTGTAGAAACCGGCAAATATACCCCGACGGAGGAACAAAAGAACGCGATCAAAAAGATCTGCGGCGGGATAGACAGCTCTAAAAGCGGGGTATATCTTTTACACGGCGTAACGGGAAGCGGAAAAACAGAGGTGTTTTTGCAGACGATTGAGCATTGTGTAAATAGCGGTAAAACCGCCCTTGTGCTTGTCCCCGAAATTTCACTCACACCGCAGATGACCGACAGGTTCGTATCGAGATTCGGAAACCGTGTCGCAATATTGCACAGCGGTCTGTCAATGGGCGAAAGATTTGACCAATGGCAGAGAATAAACGAAAGCAGGGCGGATATTGTAATAGGCGCAAGGTCGGCGGTATTTGCGCCGCTTAAAAATATCGGCGTTATAATAATAGACGAGGAACACTCCGACACCTATAAATCGGAGATGTCGCCGAGGTACGAAACAAGAGAGGTCGCAAAAAAGCGTGCCGATATCACGGGCGCGTCCGTTGTGCTTGCGTCCGCAACTCCGTCATCGGAGAGTATGTTCCGTGCAAGGGAGGGCGAATATATCCTCCTTACAATGACAAACCGCTATAACAAGAACCCCTTGC
>CACZPW010000084.1 GCA_902783115.1 uncultured Ruminococcus sp.
AGCTCATCTGCCATACTCACCGGCGCAACAGCGATAAGCATTGCAAGGGTAAGAAATAATGATATGATTTTTTTATTCATAGCCGTACATCTCCTCTTTATCATTTCTCTTTCACAATTACCTTTTTGAAAAAAGGTAATTGTGAAAGAGGAGGAAAAACCTCCTCTTAAACGTCAGATTATTTTCCCGCAACGGCACCGAACGGGATCATTGTCATTTCTCCCTGAGGATCACATTCCCATACAAAGCCGTAACAGGTGTCACCCTCCGCCGCGTCTGCGGGTGTAAAGTCAAAGCTCAGCTGTGCGCTGTCTGCATTTACCGTCTTAACGCCGGATATGGATATATCCTTCAATACACCGCCGCTATAGCGGGCGATTATCATTTTTACAGACTTATTAACGGTATAATCTCCGTCAAACGAGCAGGTAAGCGTATATGTGCCGTTATTTTCGGCAATGCTGTTTTCAATTACCGTATCACGGCGATCTGAGCTTGAAAATACCTTGATTTCCTTTGCTATACATTCGCCGCTGTTATAGCCCTCTACTATAACATACTTATACCTTGTATCGGTATCTGCGTCATATCTTACGGTTTCGCCCGCAAGGTATGAGGGCTCTGCAGAAGTCGAGCCTATCTTCAATGCATTTGCCGTATTTACGGATTTCTCGTTTGAAAGGTATACGTTATATCCTTTTTGATTGTTCTCGCCCGGATACGCTCTTATAAGCACGTCTACCCATTCTATTTTCTGCGGATAATCAAGCTCGATAACTGCGGCGCCGTTTCCTAAGCCGCCCTCTGTGCTTTCGTTTCCGTCAACAAATCTTGCACCCGTCATTCCGTAATAGCCGGACGTTACCTCATTACCGCTGTTATCAATAACGGTAACATTCCTGCCGAGCGCGCGGTTTTCACAAACGGCCTCGGCTGTGGGAACGTATATCTCTATTTCCCTGACTCTCCACGGATTGTTTCCGCTTCCGTTATCAGGCTCGAATATACGCACATAACGGTAGCCCGCCATATCTGCCGGTGTACATTGCGGAGTTATGCTGTATTTTACGGGATCGGCGTTATGGTCGGTACGGTATTGCATGGTGGTAAATACCTCATGCTTTGTAAAGCTCTTGTCGTTTGATACCCATACCTCACCTACGGAAGCCGCATGATATGAGCTGTGATAGGTCTTAATATTGGTTATCGTATACGAATTACCAAGGTCAATATCATAGTATTCGCCCTGTGTTGACGCTGTTCCGTAGTTTATAAACTCACCGCTTGCAGTATTGCCGTCCGTTAAAGCCGCAAGTCCGTCATTATGTCCGTAAACCTTACTTACAACGGTTTTGCCGAGCGCGATATTTGTTTTTTCCGATACTGCCTTTTGAGCCGCGCTTCTCGTACTGTAGACCGTAAGCTCCGCCTGGGACCAGATACCCGGAGTCGAATCGCTTTCCGTAACAGGCGCAACGTCATAGTCGAATTTTACATATTTGAAGTCCTCGCCGTATAAAGCCGCCTCGCCTTCGTCTATGTACCATGCCTTATCGTTTTCATCATAGTTGAATATCGCACATTCCTTGAATGCGGGATCGTTTGACGTGTATACGCCTACCAATTCTCCCGATGCAAGATAGCCCGGCGTCTGCGTTACCTTTGTTATGGGGTACTTGTTCTCCAGGTCTATTACGATATCAACATTATTATCGTTTGCCCCGTATGCGTGGTAGGTCGTACTCGTTTTGCCGTCGTTTAACATATAAAGCTCCGATCCCCAGCTTGTGCCGTTAAAGTCGCTGTATATGGGCTTGCCTACGGAAACGGGTACATATTCCTCGTCCAGTGAATCTGCGGGCGCAAAAACCTGGAGCTCCGTAATTCTCGGAACTACGGCGGGGTCATTCTTCGCTCTTACATATCTTAACTGTACATAGCGGTAGCGTGCAACGTTATCAGGCACAAAATTCATACAGTATTCGCTGCCGACCAACTGTGTAAAATCAGCGTCGCCCGTAAGCTTTACGGCATTTGCAAGCGCGTCATTCTGATTGTTTGTCCACGAATTTGACACGTAGATCTCAAAGATACTGTCACCCGAGCCGTAAGCGCCGGTCTTGCCGTCCCATTTGTTCAGCGTTACCTGAGTTATTGGGAATTTCTGACCGAGGTCAATGGTTACAAGCTCCTCCTGCTCACGGCTGATCGTGGGAATAAACATTGTAGTCCTTGTTCCGTCGACCGCGCAGGCTACTACATTATCCTGATATCCGCCCTTTCCGAAAACCTTTGATATTATCGACTTTCCGACCGCAACGTTGACATCGGTCTCACTCTTTGCAGCAAACGCCGCAGTCCCTGCCGGTACAAGCATAATCGCTGCTGTAATGCCGGCAATAATTTTTCTTAGCATTTTTGTTTCTCCTCCTTTGATAATTATTTTAAAATACATCGTTTGCTTACCTGCTGTATTTTGCAAAACCGTCCGCCTGAAATTTTCAAACAGACAGCTTTGCAAAATACAGCAAATCCATAAGCGGCATTTTGCATCGCCGCTTTAATGCTTCCCATTGGTGTTTTATTACGGAGCTGTTGCTCCGGAGGAAGGCTATAGCCCCTCATCCACCGGCGAAGCCGGTCCCCCTTCCCCACGGAGGGGAATACCGTCAACTTAAGGAAATAAAATCTGAAATCGCGCAGCGATTTCTTCCTTAACTTGCAGTGTTAGCTGCAAATTTCACTCATGCGTAGCATGAATTTCACTCACACATAGTGTGAATTTCACATTTTGCCAAAGGCAAAATATTTCATTGCA
>CACZPW010000085.1 GCA_902783115.1 uncultured Ruminococcus sp.
GATAAAGAGAATATTTGTGGTATCAATGGGGATAAGCTCCTGCTGAGGATGCTTTCTGCCGCCCTGCGGCGGTACGGACGCCTCCGTCCCTTCAAGCACCTTTAACAGCGCCTGCTGAACACCCTCGCCCGATACGTCACGGGTAATTGACGGATTTTCCGATTTTCTTGCGATCTTATCAATCTCGTCGATATAAATTATACCGCGTTCCGCCGCCTCAATATCGTAATCTGCCGCCTGGATAAGCTTTAAGAGGATATTCTCCACATCCTCACCGACATATCCGGCTTCAGTAAGCGACGTCGCATCTGCAATGGCAAACGGAACATTCAATATGCGTGCAAGGTTCTGAACTATATACGTCTTTCCCGAACCGGTTGGACCTACCATTATAATATTGCTCTTTTGAAGCTCAACATCATCAGCTACACTTCCGTGTTCAACTCGCTTATAATGGTTATAAACCGCAACGGAAAGTACACGCTTTGCCCGTTCCTGACCAATCACATATTTATCAAGATATTCTTTTATCTCGCGGGGCTTGGGAAGCTTCGAGTCTCCGGAAAAATCCTCTTTTTCAAGCTCCCGCGCCAGAATATCGTTGCACACCTCAACACAGTTGTTACAGATATACACTCTCGGTCCGGACAAAAGCTTTAAAACCTCATTTTCCGTCTTTCCGCAAAACGAACACCTGAGTAATGATTTTTCGTCCATTATTACTCCCTTCAATACCGGATAAAGATAATCCGGTCAAATCACTTTCTTGAAACAATTACCTCGTCAATAAGGCCGTATTCCTTAGCCTCCTGAGCGTTCATAAAGTTATCGCGTTCGGTGTCCTCACAGACCTGCTCGTATGTCTTTCCCGTACGCTCCGCTAATATCTCATTCATTTTTCTCTTTGTTTCAACCAAATGATCCGTATAAATTTTAATATCAGTCGTCTGTCCGCTGAGTCCGCCGCCCGAAATCAAAGGCTGATGAATCATGACCTCCGAATTCGGCAACGCCATACGCTTGCCCTTTGTGCCTGCCGCAAGCAAAAACGCGCCCATGCTTGCCGCCATACCGATACATATTGTAGACACGTCACATTTGATATACTGCATAGTATCGTATATAGCCATTCCTGCGGTTATGGAGCCTCCGGGGCTGTCGATATAAAACTGAATATCCTTATCCGGATCCTTCGCTTCAAGATAAAGCATTTGCGCTACAACCAGACTTGCAGTCGTATCGTTTACCTGATCCGAAAGAAAGATTATTCTGTCCTCTAACAGTCTTGAATAAATGTCATACGAGCGTTCACCTCTGTTGGTCTGCTCTACGACCATAGGTACTAATGCCAAAAAATTCAGTCCCTTCTTTTTTATTTTATTTTTGCGCTCTTGATGAGCATATCAACGGTCTTTGATAAGGTTACATCTTTTTTGATATTTAGAAGCTCGGCATCACCCATAAGCTCTTTTAACTTATCGACCTCCATCTTATACTGCTCCGCCATTTCGGCAATGTGAGAATCTATTTCCTCGGCTGTAGCCTCTATACCCTCCTGCTTTGCGATCTCTTCAACCGCCAATGACGTCAATATCTGCTTATGCGCTCTGTCCTTGAACTGCTCACGCATCTGTTCAATAGTCTGACCGGTATATTTTAAATAGTTTTCCAGATTCATACCCTGATATTGCAGACGCTGTGCCATATCATTTACAAAATTATCAATATTTGCTTCGATCATCGCTTCGGGAACATCAACCTTGATCCCCTCGACTATCTTTTCAAGTACAGCGTTTTCCGTCTCTGACTTTGCCTTCTGCGTCGCCTTTTCCTGAAGCTTCTTTCTTATGTCGGCTTTATACTCTGCCAAAGTATCAAATTCGCTGACCTCCGATGCAAAATCATCGTCAAGCTCGGGCAATTCACGAACCTTTATCTCATGCACAACGCACTTGAATACCGCATCCTTGCCCGCAAGGTCTTCGGCGTGATAATCCTCAGGGAATGTAACCTTGACTTCAACATTCTCGTCGATCTTAACACCGATAAGCTGCTCTTCAAAACCGGGAATGAATGTGTTTGATCCTATTTCAAGCTCATAGCCTTCGCCCTTACCGCCCTCAAAAGGAACATCGTCAACATATCCGTCAAAATCAAGAACAACGATATCGCCGTTTTCAACAGCTCTGTCATCAACACTTATAAGTCTTGCATTTTTCTGACGTGCTGCGTTTATATCCGCATCTACGTCCTCATCTGTTACAGTATCGTCAATTTTAGCGACTTGTATACCATTGTATTTTCCAAGCTCAACCTCCGGCTTGGTTGTAACAAGTGCGGTAAATACCACAGGCTCACCCTTTTTGATTTCTTCAACGTCTATCTCAGGCTTTGCCACTACGTCAAGCCCCGATTCCTTGACCGCCGCTTCATAAGCCCCGGGCAATACATCGTTGATGGCATCGTCATAGAAAACCGCCTCTGTATAATACCTTTCTACAATATTTTTCGGAGCCTTACCTTTTCTGAAGCCCGGAATGTTGAAATTCTTGGCATTCTTTTTAAATACCTTATTGATAGCTTTTTCAAAGTCCTCACGGCTTACTTCAAATGTAAGCTTTGAAAGATTCTTCTCGATTGATTCTGTCTTCACTGCCATAGTGATTTATCCTCCTTAAGAACCCGTCTGTTTTTTGTAAAATCCGATTACGGGTATTTTTATAACATCTGCTTGATTATACCATTAAATAAAGCGTTTTTCAATCTTTTTTTGAAATATTTACACTTTTTTCATATTTTAGCCCGTGACAGGCGCATATATTATATCTTTTATACAAGAAAAGACAGCCCGTGCTGCCTTTTCATAAGTCATACTATTTCATTTTGCTTTGCCACAACGCTCTCGCCGCAATATATTTTTCTTAACAGCGGCTTTTCGATTTTCCCGGTCGGATTTCTCGGAACATCTGCAAAAATTATTTTCCTCGGACGCTTATAGCGCGGCAGATCCTTGCAGAATTCCATTATCTCGTCCTCTGTTGCCGTCTCTCCCTCTTTGAGCTTTATTATTGCCGCAGCTATTTCACCGAGTCTTTGATCCGGCAAGCCTATAACCGCAACATCGCTGATTTTCGGATTGGCTCTTAAATAGTCCTCTATCTGAACGGGATACAAATTCTCGCCGCCCGAGATTATTACGTCCTTTGCACGGTCAACAAGGTAGATAAATCCGTCCTCGTCCTCCCTTGCCATATCGCCCGTAAGAAGCCAGCCGTCCTTTAATACCTCGTCGGTAGCTTTTTGGTCGTTATAATAGCAGGTCATTACGCCGTCGCCCTTTACCGCAAGCTCGCCTACCTTGCCTCGCTCGACCGGCAATCCGCCGGAATCGACGATTTTTACCTCCCAGCCGTAGCCCGCCTTGCCTATTGCGCCGACCTTGTGTATATTCTCAATACCCAGATGCACACAGCCCGGACCGATTGATTCGGACAGACCGTAATTGGTATCATAGTCATGGTTGGGGAACTTTGTTTTCCAACGCTTTATAAGACTCGGCGGAACAGGCTGTGCGCCTATATGCATAAGCCGCCACTGATCGGTCTTATAGTTTTCAAGCTTTATCTCGCCCCTGTCTATAGCGTCCAAAATATCCTGCGCCCAAGGAACAAGCAGCCATACTATCGTACACTCCTCCTCTGATACCGCCCTTAATATCCATTCGGGCTTGATACCCTTCAACAAAACTGCCCTGCTGCCGGATATCAGAGAGCCGAACCAGTGCATTTTAGCTCCCGTATGGTAAAGCGGAGGTATGCATAAAAATACGTCGTCTCTTCCCTGCTTATGATGCGCCTGCTCAACCTTTGCACTGTGCATAAGGCTTCTGTGCCTATGGAGTATAGCTTTCGGAAAGCCTGTAGTACCCGATGAAAAATATATCGCCGCGAAATCATCGTCCGTAATCTCAACCTCGGGAGCAATGCTTCGCATAAATTTCACATAATAGTCATAGCTGTCGGCAAAGGTCGGGCAGTTTGCACCCACATAGAACATCTCCCTGACCTTTGGCATACTGTCGCATATTTCCTCTACTCTGCCGATAAATTCGGGTCCGAATACAAGTGCATCCGATTCGGAGAGCTCCACGCAGTATTTGATCTCATCTGCCGTATAACGGTAATTGAGCGGCACGGCGATAGCGCCCGCCTTTAATATGCCGAAATATATCGGCAGCCATTCAAGGCAGTTCATCAAAAGAATAGACACCTTGTCGCCCTTTTTGATGCCCCGGCTCAACAGTAAGTTTGCAAAACGGTTTGCTTTTTTATCAAATTCCGTCCATGTGATCTCCTGTCTGCCCGGCTCTAATGGGTTTGCCTCGATAAGAGAATATTCCTTCCATGTAACGCGGGAGTGTTCCATAACAGTCGGATTTATCTCCACAAGCGCGACCTCGTTACCGTATAATTGCGCATTTTTTTCAAGTAGTTTTGTGATGGGCATATCATTTTCTCCTATAAAGTATTTATTCGTCTTCCTTTACAAGGAATACCCCGTCAAGGAATTTGCTGTCAAATTTCTTGGTAAAAGCCGATACTGCCGGCGTAATGAGCATGGATACCGCCATAGCCAGAACTCCCATTTCGGGCGCAAGCTTTGCGGCGGCGGAAACAGAGCCTCTTGTAACGGTAAACACTACGGTACCTACCGCAACCGTTAAAAATCCGGCAAGCATTCCCGACCATGCACCCGCCTTTGTGATTTTCTTTGAATGTATACCCCAAAGGTACGGACCTATGAACGCACCGGATACTATGCCCCAGCTAAACGACATAATATTTACTATTATCGTTATCTTCATCGTTGCAAACACATAAGAAAGCGCAACAAATATAAGACAAAGGACTCTTGTTATTATTACCTGGTTTTCGTCCTTGGTATTTTTCTTTATTTCGGGTACCAAATCAACGCTTATTGCCGATGACGATGTTAAAACTATTGACGATAAAGTCGACATCGACGCCGATAACAGCAATATCAGCAATACCGCAAGTATAATAGTCGTAAACATATTTGAATCGCCGAATGCAGTCAGGAGCGTTGTGGGAATAACGTTATCAACGCCGCCTTCGGGCAGGGTATTATTCAATACAAGTCTTGATAATGATCCGACAAAATATGCGCCGCAGCCGATAATCATGGCAAATACCGTAGAAATAATCGTTGCCTGCTTAATTGATCTTACATCCTTTATAGCATAGTATTTCTGTACCATCTGCGGAAGTCCCCACGTTCCGAACGAAGTAAGCATTATATTTGTACACAGGAATTTGAGGCTTGTACCTCCGTACCAGTTTGTTATCTGCGCGCCCGTTATACCGTCGCCGTTATCGGGTATGCTTTTCAAATTTGAAAGGAAATTTGAAAAACCGCCTACGGCGTCAGTTTTGATCATTGCTATAACCATCGCAAACACGCCTACTATCATAACCAAGCCCTGCACAAAATCGGTGTACGCCGTAGCGACGTATCCGCCCAAGACAAGATAAATACCCGTCAAAACCGCAATAACAAGCATCCATGTATTGACCGTAACATTCGGGAATATCGCAAGGAACATATTTCCCAAGCCCTTGTATACCGCCGCACTGTACGGAACAAGGAACACGAAAATCACGATAGCTGCAAATATTTTCATTGCCTTTGAATTATATCTTGACGCAAAAAATTCCGGCATGGTTCTTGTGTTTAAGGTGTGCGTCATAGTTCTCGTCCGTCTTGCAAGCAAGATCCATGCCAAAAGACAGCCTATGAGCGCATTTCCAACACCTATCCAGATACTGCCCAGCCCGATATTCCAACCGAACTGGCCTGCGTATCCCACAAAGATAACAGCCGAAAAATACGATGTTCCGTAAGCAAAAGCACTTACCCACGGTCCGATACTTCTGTTGCCGAGCAAAAATCCGTCAACAGTCTTCGTTTTTAAACTTGAAAATACTCCTATACACACCATAATAAGTGCAAAGAGCGACAGTGCAATAATTGTCACTGTTTGTGTCTGAGCTAAATTTGTCATAACTCACACCATCCTTCCATATTACTTTTTTCCGCACCCGTACCGCTTACGATACGGCTACCGTATTACTTTTGCAGACACTCTGCATTGCTACATACGGTATTCTAACACAAAACCCACGAAAAATAAAGTACATTTATATTTTTTGTGTGTTTTTAACAATTATCCGTTAATACTTTTGTTTATTTTGTAGTGTAAAAAAACTGCGGCAAAACGGTTTTTAACCGCCTTGCCACAGCCGACTTTGTTATCTGTTTTCCTTTCTGTATTGGGTAGGAGTTATATTATACTTTTTCTTGAACAGCCTGTTGAAATTCTCAACATTGTTATAGCCCACGTCCTCGGCTATCTTCTCAATGGATTTGTTACCGTGTCTGAGCATTGTTCTTGCCTTTTTCATGCGTATTTCCTTGACATTTTCCCTGAACGTATTGCCCGTATGCAGTCTTATGTACTTTGACAGATACTGCGGTGAGAGGAAAAATGCCCTTGCCGTATCCTCAAGCGTTACGCTTGTGTAATTGTTCTGGATATAATTTATGATATCAATTATCCGCTGTTCTCTTGCCGAATCAGCCTGCCTTATCTTTGCAAGCTTATTTGCGGCAGATACCA
>CACZPW010000086.1 GCA_902783115.1 uncultured Ruminococcus sp.
AAAACGAAGTCAGTATGTTGCTTAAATTTAATATTTATACCATAGGCACTCTTTTTTGTGCTGTCTGTACAAATTGGGGCAGTTCAATATTCCGCTCAGCCTTTTAGTATTGTTTATCTTAACAAGGGATTTTAAGCGCCGTTTTCTTTTCGTACATCTTGCGGTCGGCACGCTGGAACACGGCTTCAAAATCGCCGTCATGCCCGGCGGAATATGTGTCAAGTCCGCCCGATACAAGCACCTTGTTTTCCTTTTTGTTCTTCTCCATGCGCTCATCAAACAGTTCAAGCAGCCTTTCCCTGTCCTCATAATCCGCACCCCTCAATATGGCAAGAAATTCATCGCCGCCTATGCGGTAAACGGAGCTATGCTTAAAATGCCCGCAAATGAGCCTGCACGCCTCCTGTATGCGCCTGTTGCCCTCGTCATGTCCCATATTGTCGTTTATGCTCTTTAAATCGTTCAAATCAAATACCACTACGGCAAAATCCTCCGCCGTACCGTCTGCGATCCTCTTATCCAGCTCCGATTTTGCCTCAATGTAGGCATGAACGTTGTTAACGCCCGTAAGCGGATCGGTATATGCCATATGCTTTACCTGTCCAAGCTCTCTTTCCCTGTCACGTTTTCTGTACTGCACCACAAACGAATGGATAAGGCTGGTAGCTACAAGACAGCCCACGGCATAGAACGGGAACAGCGGATCCAGCGCCTGAAGGAATATAAAAACCGTCATCGCAACACCCGAATATCCGACTATCTTACAGTGCTGTCTCTCGCGCCCCTTCGTCCTTGCGAAAATCAAAAATACATAGACCGAGGTACCCATAAACATCAAAATCTGCGCGCCGAGCGTGACATACCTTGCAAGATGAGGCTTGTATCCCTCCGGAGCAAATTCAAACATAACGGGCGCGAAAAAGTTCGCTATAAGGCTAATCAGCATAAAAGTAAATATCGACCACCCCGCATAGGTCAGTACGACGGCAAATCTGTTCGTTCTGCCAAAATACGAAACGACAAATCTTGTCCACAAAAGCACCGACAGCGCCATTGCAAAAAAGTAAAATACCGTGTCCACATAAGAAAACGGATAAAGCTTAAACTGGTACAGTACGCCCCACAAAACGTCGGCGGCATAATATGCGACCACGCTTGCAAGAAAACTCCTGTAGCGTATTGCAGTCTCAACCGCATTTTCCTTTTTACTGTCCTTTAAAAACTCATAATTTAAAATAAAATGAAGAATGAGCGCAAGCACTCCGAAGCTTGAATAATACATTTGTTATACCTTCTCTATATTTTTTATGATTTATTTACTGTAACGATTCCCGCACAAACCAAAACCAGGGATATTGCATACCGTATATCCCATATATCCTCGCCCAGAAATACCGCCGAGAGTATTGTACCCGAAACGGGGATAATGAAATTGTATATACTTATACGGCTTACGGGATTGTATGCAAGGAGCAGCGTCCATATTGTAAACGCCGATGCCGATAAAAATGCCAGATATGTTATGTTTAACACTCCGCTCATACCCGCACCTGACAGCCGTCCTCCGCCGCATACACCCACAGCAGCGAGGAGTATTCCGCCCAAAAACAGGTTATAGCCTGTGACCGTCATGGCAGAATCACTTTCCGTAGCTTTCTTACTTATTACCGAGCCTGCCACAAAGCACACCGCAGCTATAAAGATAAAGCCCTCGCCCATAAATGAAAAATGCGCTCTGCCGCCCGATACCGTAACAGCAAGGACTCCGATAAAGCCAATGATCGAGCCCGCTATCTTCCCTGCACTCAATTTATCGTCTTTATAAATAAAATGCGCCAGTATCACAGCTAAAAATGTCTGCATGGAATTTACTATGGAGCCGTTTGTGCCTGTGGTATTTGACAATCCCACATAGAAAAAAACATACTGCATTGCCGTATACAAAAACGCCATTACACAGACATACGGAACGGTCTGTTTTCTTAATTTCGGCGGCTTTTTATAAACCGCCGCCGACAGAACAAGCACCATAAATCCTGCCGACACAAACCTCACTCCCGCAAACAGGAGCTTATCAAAAACATTGTCTGTTATGTTAAACAGCTCATAGCCTATCTTTATTGCAGGGTATGCGCTGCCCCACAAAACATTGCACAGTACCGCAAAAAATACGACCGCGGCATGGTTTGTAAAGACTTTTTTCATCATTCGTCAAACGGGAATATGTCGCCTAAAAACTCCTTTGCCTTGCTTTTTGCGGGGCTATGCCCCGTTTTCTTTGCCTTTTGGGGCTGATTATTTTGTATTCTTTTAGTAGGGCGCTCCGAAATTTTCGGCTCCTCGTCACGCTCTATCTCTATATTCCATTTCTTTGCTATTTCCTGGATATCGTCCGCCGGAGGCTCCTCCTTATGTACAAAGGAGCCGCTTTTTGAATAGTTGGGGTTCTCGTTTATGACCGTTCCCGACTTTTCGTTCAGGTCTTTTATGTTACCGGTAAATTTCTCGTCAATATCCCGCCTTAATGCCCGTATCTCGTTTTGCAGATGCGAATCCTTCTTTGAAAGCTTATAGAATCTGTTTGAAATGGCAAAGCTTATTCCTGCGTTTATTATCAAAACAATTATTATAATAAAAACTATAAATCCTACAGACGTCGTCCTTCTCCTTTTGTTTAAATTACAAATCTGAATGCGTCCCGTATTTCCTTACCCGCAGACATTCTTAAAAGCCTGTCTTTATGCGTAAGGTATATGCGGTTATAGTTTAAAAGCTTGTTATCGTCCGGTCTGCACCTTGTATACCCTATCACAAACCAGTTCCAGAAGCTTTCGGGCATTGTTGACGGAGTTATTATCTTATCGTGGTAATGTCCCGCCGATTCTATTATCTCTATGGCAAGCTTCGGTATTACGAAGTTATACACGTCTCTTTGCTCGTCTCTGAGCTTCAGGATATATTCCTTTAACACCCTTGCCTTTTTCTGAGCTCTTGTCTGATGCCCCGCCGCGGCACGCCAATTATAATAAGCGTTCAAAACCTTTGATAAAAGCAGCGGATCGAGCCTGTCGCTCATATCCGTCCTCACGGCGGATCGCAAATGCTCGTATCTTGTTTTTTCAAACGGCATGTATCCGACGGTCTTAAGCATTTTTTTAAGTCTGCCAAGGTCATCCGCCTTTTCCTTATCCGATTTTTGCTGCTCTCTTACGGTTATCCCGTAGCTTATCCAATCCTCGTCGGTATATGTGAAAATATACTTTAAGCAGCCGTATTTTACCGTTTCGTCATCGGTAGATGAGTGGATATATGCCACAAGCTCCGCAAGATCGGAATTGTTCCAGAACTCCGGCAGAACGAACATATCCACACCCTTGCCCGCAACGACCCTGCCGTAGCTCATACTCACAAATGCGGTAAGCATATCCGCATCGTTTAAGAACAGATCCCGCCATGTGCGCTTTTGCGAGCTGTGCTTTAATATCGCAAAAAATTCCACAAACGACTTTTGGTTATACAGCGATATTTCATCGTATGCCGCTTGGATATCAAGCATATATTCACGGATATTTCCCGCAATGTATTTACCCTGCGCATCCGTCATATCCGCACATATCTCGGATATGGGGTAATCCTTTCCGGCACACATCTTCTTTATACACTGCCGTATGAAATCAAGTGTTATATCCTGCTCCCTTGACGGCAGCTTTTCGCTGTTTTCAAACATTATCCGTGACAGCTCAAAGCTCACTTCACTGTATTTTGCCTCGTCTATATGCGGATAAATCGCGTTAAGCCGCTCAACAAGCGCCTTATCGCCCGCATTTTTCTGAAGCCTTATAAGCCTCGCGCCTATGCCCTGTTCCTTATCATGCTCCATAACGTCGCACCAGTCAAGGAAGCCAAGCACCGAAGTAATGTCTGCCATTGCATACATCTTCCTTAACGTATCGGGCTTTATATCAAGTACGGGGTATTTGCGCCCGGTCAGAAAACCGGTATCGTCCATATCTATGTATAGACAGGACGGCCTTGCCTTTATTGCATCGGGCGTTATGCTGTTTTTGCCCTTTACGGTACCGGTCAGGACTATGTTATACTGCTTCTCCGATGGGAGATACGCATTATATGTCGAAATTCCGGTATACCTTGAAATATCCCTTGGAAGAAGATATTTAAGGGCTATAAGATACATATCCGTTAAAGCCGTATCGTTCGCCGCAATGCAAATATTCCGTATATCGTCGCTTATAAACATATCAAGCGCTTTTTCAAGAAGATAAGTAAGCTCACGCCTGTGCGCGGCGATAAATTCACCTACCCTGTCTGTTAAGGTATTGTCAAGCCCGGGCAAAAGCTCGTTAAGATACGGAACTATCTCCCCCTCCTGCTCGGATTTTTCAAGATATGTCCTGTACAGGGGCGAGGAATAATACTGTTCGGGCAAAAAGTCGTCCGTAACCTCGTCAAATACAAGAACATGGGCAAAAAAGTTGCCCCTGTCCCCGTTGAAATCAACACCCGAATACACTATCTGAGCCGCCGCATATCTGCCGTCAGACAGCTTGAACGTCCTGAAAATCTTCGGAAACTTTTCCGGTACCGACGGATCGCAGGGCGTATCGGAATATGCCGTATCCTCACCGTTAGGCATTTTGTAGGTGAGAAATTTGGTTATTTCGTTTATATTTTCTCTTGTAAGGGCTTCACTGCACGAAAAAACACGTTTTCCCGCCTGATTTGTAAGCCCTTTTGCACCGTCCGATAAGCTATGCCTTACGGAGGTATAAATAAGCTGGTATATTTTCATAGTCTGACACCCCTTTAAATTTTACTATATTATTATCCAATAGTCAATAGATATCTCTTTAACAGTTTGATTGCCCGTTTGTCAGAATAGAAAATCAACGCATTTATCGAAAGATCAGTATGTTTATTTTAGGTTAATTTACGATTCAATCGTAAATTAACCTAAAAATTTGGTTGAAATATCAGCCCCTTGAACGGTTTAAATATAATTCACTAACAAAAACTGCCCTGCCACTAAATTTTTCACGCCTGATTTTAGAAAATACTATAAATACAGATTATGGTTAATGTTTTAAGATAGTACATTCTGTAAATAATATCTGCCGAATGCTAAAATTAAATAAAGGTAGGTGTTAGTGTTTTGAACTATGAATTACTCGGAAGGCAGATAAGAAAACAGAGAAAACTGAAAAACTATACTTTAGAACAATTAGCGGAGAAGTTAGAAGTATCCACAACTTTTATAGGTCAAATAGAACGGGCAAAGGGCATACCATCTGTCGAAACACTTGTGAAAATTGCAAATGTTCTTGAGGTTTCAATAGACAGCTTGGTTTTTGGAGATCTGAACGCAAAGTCCGGAAACACGCATTTTATAAATAGCATAGCCGATTTGACGGAAACCTTTACATCGAAAGAGAAAGAGTTAATTCTTAAAAATATAGAAATATTTAAGGACTTTAAAAACAGTGCCGGATAATCGGCATTGTTTTTTTGCGCAAAAAATACAGATTATGGTTATTTATTATTGTCTTATATCTGTTTTTGTGGTACAATAACCCTATCAACAAAATTAGGGTGTTTTTATGAATATAACATATAAAAGGTGTTGCTTTGCCGGTCATAGTGATATACCGTATGATGGGGATATAAGAGAAAAAATAAAGGCAATAGCGGAAAATTTGATTACAGCCCACAATGTCAGTTGTTTTTGGGTCGGAAATTATGGTGCTTTTGACAGATGTTGTTCGTCTGTTATAAAAGAATTGAAAAAGGTTTATAAAGATATAAAATTAGAGTTGGTCATACCATATTTAACCAATGGAATAAATGAGTACAAGGAGTTATATTACAACGACTATGATACAATTTTAATGCCAGATATACCTATCAGCACTCCAAAAAGATTTCAAATTATAAAAGGGAACGAATATGTTGTAGATAATTGTGATTTCCTTATTTGCTACATAGAAAGACATTATGGGGGTGCGTACAGAACATTTTCATACGCAAGGAGAAAAAAGATAAAAATATTTAACATTTCCCCAATATCAATCAAATAATACTCCGAAAACAAAAGCATTTCCCTGTATTTGCTTTCGGCAGCGCCCAATGTGCCGCAGACACAATTCATGCAGCGGTGCTGTGCAAAAACCGCACAGCACCGCTGCAATTTATAAAAATCTGTGATTTTTA
>CACZPW010000087.1 GCA_902783115.1 uncultured Ruminococcus sp.
ACAAAAAATGAATATTCGGATTGCATTTTATTCTACCGCTTAGGCGATTTTTATGAAATGTTCTTTGACGACGCCATTGTTGCATCCCGTGAGCTTGAAATAACGCTTACCGGAAAGGACTGCGGTTTATCCGAGCGTGCGCCGATGTGCGGCGTACCGTTTCACAGCGCAACCGTATATATCCAGAAGCTTATACAGCGGGGCTACAAGGTGGCGATATGCGAGCAGGTGGAGGATCCAAAGAGCGCAAAGGGCATCGTACGCCGTGAGGTAATAAGAGTTGTAACGCCCGGAACGGTGATAGACGAAGAGCTGCTTGACGATAAGAACAACAACTATCTTGCGGTGATTTTTTCAGATACTCACAAATTCGGCTTTGCTGTATCGGACATATCGACGGGTGAAATATTCGTTACGGAAATATCCGGTGTGGACGGCGTTATAAACGAGATAGCAAGGTATGAGCCCAGGGAGATAATAGTAAATCACAATGCCGCAAAGGTATTGAATACGCCCGTTGAGCTTAGATTTTCAATAATGCCCGACGAACAGGACGACGACTTTTTTGACGATACCGCACTCAAGGGTAAGATCCTTGCGCAGTTTGGAAAAACCGACCTTGGCGAGCTTGGCTTATCGGATAAGCATACGGCTGTCGTGGCTGTGGGAGTAATGCTTAGGTATCTTGAATATGCGCAGAAAACAAGCATAGGCTATATAAATACCGTGTCTGTTTACGACGTTGAGCAGTATATGGATCTTGACGCGGCAACACGGCGCAATCTTGAAATAACCGAGACTATGCGTGACAAGCAAAAGCGGGGCTCTCTTTTATGGGTGCTTGATAAGACCTGTACATCCATGGGTGCAAGGCTTTTGAAGCAGTGGACAGAAAAGCCGCTTTTGAATATTCTGGAGATAAACAAAAGATTGGCGTCTGTCGAGGAGCTTACAAAGAATATAATGCTCCGTGACGAGCTGAGGGAGACTTTGAACAAGACCTACGATATTTCCAGAATAATAAGCCGTTTATCCTTAAATTCCTTAACACCCCGCGACCTTATAGCGCTTAAAGCCACACTGTCCGTTTTACCGGAGCTTAAGGAGCTTCTGGCGGACACGAAATCGGAGATGCTTTCGTCCTTGGGCAAGGGGTTTGACCTGTTGGACGATGTGCACGACCTTTTGGAGAGGTCGATAAAGGACGAGCCGCCCACGCATTTGAGAGACGGCGGCGTGATAAAAACGGGCTTTAATGAGGAGATCGACAAGCTGAGGCTTGCCATGAGGGACGGAAAAGGCTGGCTTGCCCAAATCGAGGCGGAGGAAAAGGAAAAAACAGGACTTCAAAAGCTCAAGGTGGGCTATAACAAGGTATTCGGTTATTATATCGAGGTCACAAAAAGCGCAAGCTTTGACGTGCCCGATTACTATATAAGAAAACAGACGCTTGCAAATGCGGAGCGTTACATAACCCCGAAGCTAAAGGAGCTTGAAAACACCATTCTCGGTGCATCCGAGAGGGTAATAGCTCTTGAAAACCATGTGTTTGAAGAGATAAGAAAGCAGCTTTGCAACGAAGCGGAGCGCTTAAAGCGCGCGGCGCATATCATAGCCGTGAGCGATACGCTTGCTTCACTTGCGGAGGCGGCGTATAAAAATAACTATGTTATGCCCGAAATAAACAATGGCGGCGATATACGGATAGAGGGCGGCAGGCATCCGGTCGTTGAGAAAATGGCAAAGGAGCTGTTTGTACCGAACGATACCGTATTAAATACCTCGTCCGACAGACTTCTTATCATAACGGGACCCAATATGGCGGGAAAATCAACATATATGCGCCAGGTGGCGGTTATCACGCTCATGGCGCAGATAGGCTCGTTCGTACCTGCCGTAAGCGCAAAAATAGGCGTGGTCGACAGGATATTTACACGTATCGGCGCATCGGACGATATTGCGTCGGGGCAGAGTACGTTTATGATCGAAATGAACGAGGTTTCGCATATTTTAAAGAATGCCACTCAAAAATCGCTTATAATACTTGACGAGATAGGCAGAGGCACGTCCACCTTTGACGGACTGTCCATTGCATGGGCTGTTGCCGAGTATGTTCATAACAAAAAGAAGATCGGCGCAAAAACCCTGTTTGCAACACATTATCATGAGCTTTGCAGCCTTGAGGATTCTCTCGAGGGCGTGAAAAACTATTCGATTGCCGTTAAAAAGCGTGGCGATGATATAACCTTTTTAAGAAAAATCATTACCGGCGGCACCGATGACAGCTACGGAATAGAGGTTGCCGCGCTTGCCGGCGTTCCCAAGGAGGTAATCGCCTCCGCCAAACGCATATTGGCAAAAATCGAAAACGGCGATATCGAAAGTGCCGTAAAGCAAGCAAAGTCCGATGCTCCCGCAAGCGATCAGCTTGGGCTTTTCGACAGCACCGCCAACGAAATTGCCTCCGAGCTTGCCTGCATGGACGTTACCACCTATACGCCCATCGAGGCAATGAACAAGTTATACGAGCTATCCAAGCGCGCAAAAAACGTGTAACGTGATATAGGCGTCGAATCTCACCGCTTTTTCACTCGGGGCGGTATCTTTATACAGCACCCTCGCTTAAAACGGCGACCTTCTTGCCTCTATCCCGTTACACC
>CACZPW010000088.1 GCA_902783115.1 uncultured Ruminococcus sp.
AATGCTTACAAGGCTGCCGGTGTTGATGTTGAGGCAGGCTATGAGTCGGTAAGACTTATAAAAGAAGATGTTAAAAGAACCGCAATAGCGGGAGTTTTAGGCGGTATCGGCGGATTTGGCGGTCTGTTTGAAATGCCAAAGGATATGAAAGAGCCTGTACTTGTTTCGGGCACTGACGGCGTAGGAACAAAGTTAAGGGTTGCGTTTTTAATGGACAAGCACGACACTATAGGTCAGGACTGCGTTGCCATGTGTGTAAACGATGTGGCTTGCTCGGGTGCAAGACCGCTGTTCTTCCTTGATTATTTAGCAGTCGGTAAAAATGTGCCTGAGAAAATTCAGCAGATTGTAAAGGGCGTTGCAGACGGCTGTGTACAGGCAGGCTGTGCGCTTGTCGGCGGTGAAACGGCAGAAATGCCGGGATTTTATCCCGTTGATGAATATGACCTTGCAGGTTTTAGCGTGGGCGTTGTTGAAAAGTCAAAAATAACCGACGGCAACCGTGCAAAAGAGGGCGATGTACTTATAGGCATTGCATCATCGGGTATACATTCAAACGGATATTCGCTGGTGCGAAAGATTTTTGAACTGAATTCCCCCGATGCAAAGGAAAAGCTCAATGCGTATTCGGATATGCTCAAAAAGACGGTTGGCGAGGAGCTTTTAACGCCGACGAGGATATATGTAAAGCCGCTTTTGGAGCTTATTGAAAAGGTCGGCATAAACACCGTATCGCATATAACGGGCGGCGGCTTTATCGAGAACGTGCCAAGAATGCTGCCCGACGGCTTAAAGGCTGTCATAAACGAGGGAAGCTGGGAAATATTACCGGTATTTAAGCTTATGCAGAGTATGGCAGACCTTAAAAAGCGGGATATGTACAATACCTTCAATATGGGTATCGGAATGATAGTTGCGGTTGATAAGGAAAAAGCGGATATGGCAATAAAGTGCCTTGAGGGTATGGGCGAGAAGGCGTATATCCTGGGTACGCTTGAAAAGAGCGATAAGAAAACCGCACAAATCGTATGTGAAGACGGAACGGTGATCGAATAATGAAAAGGATTGGAGTTTTGATTTCGGGCGGCGGTACGAATTTGCAGGCGCTTATTGACAAGCAGGGAAGCGTTATAAAAAGCGGAAAGATCGTCTGCGTATGCTCAAACAGCGCAGGCGCATACGGCTTGGAGCGCGCAAAGTGTGCGGGAATACCGACCGCAGTTATAAGGAAGAATGCCGACTGCGGCGGGGATATTGACGAAATGAACCGTCAGATTTGCGCTTATATGAAGGATATGGGCGTTGATGTCATTGTACTTGCGGGCTACCTTGCGATCATCGGCGGCGAGCTTTTAAAGGAATATGCAAACAGGATAATAAACATTCACCCGTCGCTTATCCCGTCATTTTGCGGTGACGGCTTTTACGGCTTAAAGGTGCACGAGGAGGCGCTCAGATACGGCGTTAAGGTAACGGGCGCAACGGTGCATTTTGTAAACGAAATAACGGACGGCGGGCGGATAATTTTACAAAAGGCGGTATATATTGAGCCTCAGGACACGCCCGAAATTTTACAAAAGCGTGTTATGGAACAGGCTGAATGGCAGATTTTGCCCGAAGCAGTAGAATTAGTATGTTCAAGTCTTGAATAAAAAATTAAGCGAAAAAGGAGAAGGCTTATGAAGAAGATACGAAATATTCTGTGGGGATTGGTGGGCTTTAATGCGATATCAGTATTATGTTTTTGGTTACCTCCCGGGAGATATTACTATATGCCGAAGTTTTTGGCGGATATAACTATATGTTTATCAAGCTATTGCACTTGGATAATGCCTTTTTTGGGCATAATAGGGGCGATTATAACCTTATTGTTAATTATAAAACAAATTAGGCAAAAGAAACTTGAAAAAAACATAATTATTCTTTTTATACTTTTTCTATTGACAATACCGTTAGGAAAATTTTTATTTGATGTGGCAATGAGCGTATAAAATTTGGACGGTCAGATGAGACGGAAAGGAAAGTACAATGAAAAAAAATGATATTTATGAGGAATTAAAAAATAACGCATACCCGGGCAGGGGTATAGTGATTGGAAAATCACAGAACGGCAAATTTGCCGTTACGGCATATTTCATTATGGGCAGATCACAAAATTCAAGAAACCGTGTGTTTGTCCCCGACGGCGAGGGTATAAGAACTCAGGCATTTGATCCGTCAAAGTTAGAGGATCCGCACCTTATTATATATGCGCCTGTGAGAGTTTTAGGCAACAAAACAATCGTTACAAACGGAGATCAGACAGACACGATTTACGATTTAATGAATCAACAGCTCACGTTTGAGCAGTCACTGCGCACCCGTGAGTTTGAGGACGATGCTCCCAATTACACACCACGTATTTCGGGAATCATAAAGCATGACGGCGATAATTTCAATTATGCAATGTCGATTATAAAAAGTGCTAACGGCGATCCCGCATCGTGTCAAAGATATACCTTCTCATACAGCAATCCCGTTGCGGGCGAGGGCAGATTTATTCACACATACATGGGTGACGGAAATCCTCTGCCGTCATTTGAGGGTGAGCCGAAATTAGTATCAATCCCCAACGATATTGACGAGTTTACAAACGGATTGTGGAACGCCTTAAACGAGGATAACAAGGTTTCATTATTCGTAAGATTTATTGACCTTGAAACGGGAAAAACCGAAACAAGAATAATAAATAAAAATGCGTGATAATCCCATTCCCAAAAGGAAAAGAAACAGATTAGAGGATTTTGACTATTCATCATACGGGGCATATTTTGTGACGGTTTGTGTAAAAGATAAGCAAAAGCTTTTGTGGAGATCAGTAGGGGCGGATATTATCCGCCCGCATGAAAAGGATTTTTCATATTGCCTGTCGGAAAGAGGAAGAGTGGTTGAGGAGGCAATAAAAAACATACCTGCCTGCTACCCGCTTGTAGAGGTGAATAAGTATTGTATCATGCCCGATCATATTCATATGATAGTTTTTATGAAACATGAAAACGGGCGGATAATATCCGCCCCTACTTTATCACGTATAATCGGACAGATGAAAAGGTGGGCATCAAAGCAAGCCGGTGTTTCGTTGTGGCAAAAGTCTTTTTACGATACAGTTATTCGTGATGAGCAAATGTATCAAGAAAAATGGAAATACATTGATGAAAATCCACTGAAATATGTACTATTGAATAATGGAGAAATATAAAAACGAAAGGAATTGCAATTATGAAAGAAATGGAATTAAAATACGGCTGTAACCCAAACCAAAAGCCGTCAAAGGTATTTATGAACGGGGGTAAGGATCTGCCGTTTGAGGTGCTATCAGGCAGACCGGGATATATAAACCTGCTTGACGCTTTAAACGGCTGGCAGCTTGTAAAAGAGCTAAAGCGTGCCACAGGTCTTCCTGCCGCAACATCATTTAAGCATGTATCACCGGCAGGTGCGGCGGTCGGCTTAGAGCTTAGCGACACATTAAAGAAGATTTATTTTGTAGACGATGTAGAGCTTTCCCCGCTTGCAAATGCGTATGCAAGAGCAAGAGGTGCAGACCGTATGTCATCATTTGGCGATTTTATCGCATTATCCGATGAGTGCGACAAGGCAACGGCACTCTTAATCAAGAAAGAGGTTTCAGACGGCGTTATAGCACCGGGCTACAGTGACGAGGCATTTGAAATCTTAAAGGCTAAGAAGAACGGAAACTATAACATCATAAAGGTTGATGCAAGCTACACACCTGAGCCGATCGAGCACAAGCAGGTTTACGGTGTTGTGTTTGAGCAGGGCAGAAACGAGCTTGATATTAACGACGATTTATTAAACGAGGTTGTTACAAAGAACAAGACCTTGACACCTGAGCAGAAAAGGGATTTAAAGATTGCGCTTATCACATTAAAATACACGCAGTCAAACAGTGTATGCTATGTCAAGGACGGACAGGCAATCGGTATCGGTGCAGGTCAGCAGTCACGAATACACTGCACGCGCCTTGCAGGCAACAAGGCTGATATTTGGTGGTTAAGGCAGTCGCCTCAGGTTCTTGGTCTGCAGTTTGTTGACGGCATTCGCCGCGCCGACCGTGACAATACCATCGACGTATACATCTCCGACGAGCATGACGATGTCTTAAAAGAGGGCGAGTGGCAAAAATTCTTTAAGGTAAAGCCTCCTGTGTTTACAAAGGAAGAACAGCGTGCTTGGCTTGACAAGAACACTGATGTTGCTTTAGGCTCTGACGCATTCTTCCCGTTTGGCGATAATATCGAGCGTGCCAAAAAAAGCGGCGTTACCGTCATCGCCCAGCCCGGCGGCTCTATCCGTGATGATAATGTTATTGAAACCTGCAATAAGTACAATATGGTAATGAGCTTTACAGGAATACGCTTATTCCATCATTAAAGTCTCGCTTGCAAAAATTTCCCACAGCACTATTTTTCATCGGGGGCGGTACCTTTGTACAGCACCCCGACATCAAAACAGCACTGTGAAAAATTTTATCTAAGCGAGAGGTTGGAATATAAATTTTGGTTTAGCGTGCCGCCCCTAAGGCCGCGTCTGTATGCGATTGGTGTTGTGTGTAAACACGGACAGTCCGGGAGGCCTGTCCCTACATCACATACC
>CACZPW010000089.1 GCA_902783115.1 uncultured Ruminococcus sp.
ACATACCAGAATGCAATTTTGTAGGGACCGGCGTCCCCGACGGTCCGTTACCATAATATCAATTCAGGCACATAAACCGAAATTTACCGTTTACATTGAATTTATTTATTTTTAATAGCCGTCAATAAATTGATTATTTCCGCAAAACCCAAAAACATCATGCCGCCGGTAAATGACGAAGCCCACACAATAAGCGCAATCACAAATTCCTCAATCATGACACAGCCTCCAATAAAACCGCCAATGAATACAATTATAGCAATAACCGTCATAATTGTAGCTATAACATTATAAGAGCTGCCACTCGGCTTGCCTACTGACATTAGTATTTGATTATATTCATCATCTGTAACTTCAATCGGAACTTTTTTATAACCTCTGCTGGTTTTCAGCTCAGCGTCATACTCGAAGTATTGGTATTCTGCCGGTGTTGTGTGTTGGTTATCAACTTCTATTTTTTCAACAACAACGTCCCATTTTTTGTTATCATACGGTACTTTTACTGCGTCACCCACCTTTACATTTTCTGAATTAAGATTGAATTTTAATGTTTTTGAATTTCCATCACTATCCGTGATACTTCCCCATCCTGTTCTGGTAATCGGGGCAAATTCTTTTTCGTACAGTCCCAATTTAATCAAATATTCATTTCTCTTTTTGATTTCTCGCTCACGCGCTTTGTCCAAAAATTCTTTTACTTTTTGATTCATTTTCTTTCCCCTTATAAATTAAAAATTTTGTCAATTTACGGTTTTTACCTCACATTTATATTCGATAAGCGAGGAAACTTTCTCCTCGTCAAGTGTCGGCGGAAGCTCCGCAAACATCTTATAGATTTTTTTACTGTTTTCGTTGTTTTTCCGCACCGACATACCGTGTACGGTTATTCCGTTTTCATTAAGCCTTTTTTCTATCTTGCTCTGATACCCGTCCTCGTCCACATCGTATATGATTATACGTCGTACCGTTGGATGCCTTAAAACCTTTGAATTAATGTGCAGTATCGTCTGTGCGATAACGACTATCACAGTTGAGGCTATGCCCGTAATGTACATACCCGCGCCTATCGCCATGCCGATACCTGCAGTAGCCCATATTCCTGCGGCGGTAGTGAGTCCGGTTATTGTATTTTTATGTACAAATATCATCCCTGCGCCCAAAAAACCAATTCCGCTTACAACCTGCGCGGCAATACGGGCGGGATCTGCGCCTCTTAAGCCGTCCGCCACCGTCATATCCGAAAATCCGTACTTTGACAGCACCATCATCAGCGCCGCACCGCTGGCAACAAGGCAATGCGTTCTTATGCCCGCCTCCTTGAGTCTGTTTTTGCGCTCAAACCCAATAACCATACCGCATACGCCTGCAACAAGGATCCTTACTATATATACAAGCTCATGTAAATCCATTTATACCGACTCCTTTAACTGTATTTTTTCAGCATATTCTCCGCCATTTGTCTTAACTCGCTCTTGACGCTTTTAGGCGATATTACCTCCATAAGATCGCCGAACTCGAATATCCATGCCAAAAATACCGGGCTTACCTTCACGTTTATATTGACCTTGAAATGCTCCTCGTCTTCGATAAATAACGTCGTATTTTTTCCGAACCTGTCAAGTATCACGCCGACAAGCTTTTTATCGCAGCGAAGCGTTACCGTTTCGTCCCTGCCGCCGTACATACCGAACATCTTCTTTGCATATATGGCAAGGTCAAACGCTCTGAATTCCTTTCTTCCGTCACGTTTTTCCTCTTTTATGTTTATCTTCACCATCTTGTCCACACGGTAATGACGTATCTCTTCAAATTCGCTGTCGTATGCGATAAGATAATAATTTTCATCGTCCCATGTAAGCGCCCAGGGGCTTACGACATACTCTTTGCAGTTATGACGGTAAACCTTCTGCTTGTGCATATTAAGATCAAAATATTTAAAGCCTATACGCTTATTGTTTGTTATGGCGTCCTGTATTTTGTCCACATTATAATATATGCTCTCGTTGTCCGTCTTTATGCGGTTTACAACATATACGGCATTATGTATCGTATGTGCGTCAAAGTCGCTTGCAAGATTTTCTATTTTCCTGATAAGCTGAGTGCTTTTTTTGCGCGTGATGAATTTGGACGACTGAACAGCGTCTATTAAAAGTCTGAGCTCCGGATTTTCAAATTCACGGTTTGCAAGATAATAGCCGAAATGCTTTGCCCGCACTCCGATTATATCATAGCCGAAATCCCTCAGCATATTTATATCATCGTAGAGCGCCTTGCGCTCCGCTTTTATGCCAAGCGCCGCAAGCTCATCTATCATCTGCTCGATCGTAAGCTGATGCTCCTCGTCCGTTTTCTTCTCAAACATTTGCTGAAGGTATAACAGCTTCAGCTTCTGATTATCACTTTTCGGCATATAAATATCCCCCCATTCCTTTGTCCGTTTTGTTGTACAATGTCATTTTAGCACAATTATACGGATTTTGCAATATTTACATAAAAAAAGGTGCCGCAAATGCAGCACCCGTAAATTTATCCGGTTTTATCATTAAAAGCCAGTAAGTCTGAATATCAGAGCCTCCTCGGGGCCGTTTCCGGAAACGGAAGCGCACAGAAGCACCGAACCGTCCGCAAGGGGCGTCAAATTCCTGATCCAGAAGGTTCCCTCAACTCCGAACAGCGTTTCCGAATCGTCGTCCGAGCCTATCAAGGTGCCGTCCGGCGCGATAAGGTTTATATCGTCAACCGCCGTGCAGATATATCCGTTAGCCGTTTCGCAGATCGCGTTCGGAAGCGAGCCCTTTAACGGATCCTTGCTGACAACTATCTGATTGCCTGCTGTATCGTAAGCCGCCATCAGATTCTTATCGGAATCCGCACCGCCTATAAGAGCGTGATTATCCTGAATACTCATAACGTTTACAGTGCTGAACAAGCCGTTGCCGCTTGTCATTCCCGTGATTACCCACGGCTCGCTTGCGCCGCCGGAAATCTTTGTCACCTCATCGTTTCCGGGGAAGCAGGTCAGAGCAAAATCCTCCGTCTTTGAAACCGCTATCTCACCCGATGCCGCAGCCTCGCCCTTTTCGTTGCCCTCGGCGTCGTATATCTTTGCGGCAAAAACGCCGCCCTTTGCATAGATGTTTCCGTTGCCGTCAACCTCTATTCCGTCATCGTCATTATCTATATCAAGAGTCTTCACATAGGTAAGCCCTGAGTCTGAAAGTGTGTAAACCTTTACAATGCTGTCACCGTCGGATACATAAACCGTATCGCCCAGAACCGCCATATCGGGATCGTCCTGTACCTCAAAATGCTCCTCAAACGGTAAATACTCCGCTGTAAGGGTATAATCACCTATGGTGAGCGAGCCCGGATTCGGCTCGATAGGTCCCGCAACCGGAGCGGGTGTTTCTTCCGGCTCCTCTTTCGGGCCGCATGATACCAATGATGATATCATTGCCAATGATAATAATATAGTCAATAATTTTTTCATATCAAATATTTCCTTTCGGTATTTTAGTTCAGTTTATTTTCGCCTCAGCCGCATCGGCACGCCTTGAATAAACGGCAAGTCCGCCCGTCTGCGCATTCTGCATAGCGTTCATATTCTCCTGTATCCGGGTTTTCTTCTCCTCCGTAAGAGCCTCCTCACCCTCCTTGGCGATCTTTGCGGCTTCGATTATCGTCTTAACGCCCGCAACCGTGCCCATAAGATCACGCTTTTCCTTCTTGCTCATTCCGAAGCTGAACAAGCCGTGCTCGTCGTCATGAACTCCGAAAATAAAATCAAAATGCGCAACTGCGTTGTCGGTATAGTCGACATCCGTTTCCCTGGTATGGAAAACAACCTTTATCTCGCGCTTGATATACGGGTGTACCTTGAGTCCCATCTGAGACCTCTTCATATCATGCTCAACGTGATCCCTTGTGCCTACAAGCCTTATCTTGACTCCCGACTCCTTGAATACATCGGGCTTGCCCTCTTCTGCCGCTTTTTGCTTTTCGACGTACCTCTCATAGCTGAGAACCTGATCGTATCTGAACAGCTCATGATTTACCTTGTTCTCGTAGTTGTCTCTGTCCAATATCGCAAACATTCCGATCTCATCGGCAAAGGATATTGCCTGCTTATCATACGGCGACGGGAATGTTTCGCGCTTTGCGTTTTCAAAGCATTCCTTGTACAGCTTTTCCTGGCGGCGCATATATTCGATATGCCCCTTCACCTCGTCAAGCGTGAACTCGGAGATCCGCACATGCTTACTGCACTCTCTTGCGCACTCACTGCACACATACTCTCCGCCCTGTACCTTTGTTCTGTGCATAACGCCGCATTCCTTGCCGCAGAGCGCACACACCTGCTTACCAAAGGTCTTTTTGAAGAAATCACCTAATCCCATTTCGTTCCCCCCTTGTTTTAAATTAAAAAGTATCAGACCCCTTTGCTCCGTGATTTTCAAAAATCACCGCAAACAAAGACAAATGCATATAACATTGTAATTTCATTATACACAATAAAATAAAAAAAGTCAATATAATGGTATTGTTAAGTTTTTGTTCCTTTTGCATATAAAAACTCTTGATCTTTTTATATATTCAGGCTATAATAATATCAGATATTAAATCAGCCGAAAGGAGTTTCGCATGAAATACATTAAGCGGCACGCAGAATCCACCGTAAAGCAGCTTTCGGATATGTTCGGAGCAATACTTGTTGCAGGACCGAGGCAGGCGGGAAAAACCACCATGCTCAAAGAAATCACCGGCGACATGAATTATGTGACCTTGGACGATATGATAATTCTTTCAAGCGCGCTGGAGGAGAGCGGAACATTCTTTAAAGATAATCCGCCTCCCGTGTTTGTGGATGAAATCCAAAAAGCCCCCATACTGTTTTCGCAAATAAAAATGATTATAGATATAAAAATGCCGAGATTGATACAATTTAATTATTCCTCCGCCGATTTTGCCGCTTGAGGGGTAAGTTGGCTTTTGAGGGGTAAGTTGTGGAAGTCGGAGTGCCCCGGCTGTTTTTATAGGAGGAGGAACCGTAAACAAGCTGCGGGATCATGAGGTGAAGTAATTATGAAATCGAGTAAGAGTATACAGACAGGAGGAAAAGCAATGACACCAATACCGAATGAGCAT
>CACZPW010000090.1 GCA_902783115.1 uncultured Ruminococcus sp.
CGGAAGCATACAGGCAGGAAATAAGAAACAGGCTCAATGTCGGTGCAGATAAAAAAATAGTGGGGCATATCGGAAGATTCGTGCCTGCAAAGAATCATGACCGTATTTTGGACATATTCAAAGAACTCTGTAAAACCGACGATTCCGTCATACTTTTGCTTTTGGGCGACGGCGAACTGAAACAGCATATCGAAGAACGGATAAAACAGGAGTCTTTGCAGGGAAAGGTCATCCTAACAGGCAACGTACTTGACGCAAACAAGTATTATTCCGCATTTGACGCGCTGTTATTCCCTTCGCTGTTTGAAGGCTTGCCGTTTACGCTTGTTGAAGCACAGTCCGCAGGATTAAGGTGCCTTGTCTCCGACAACGTGACAAAAGATGTAAACGTCACAAATTCCATCGAATATATGAGTCTGAACGCTCCCATTCAGAAGTGGGCAGAGCATTTATCAAAAATGCTTTACGAAAACACTGACAGAAAAGCAATTGAAACCATAATGAACGGTTCAAGATTCGATTCGGACAAAATGATCTCTATTGTAGAAAAAATATACGATAATGCATATAAAAAGGAAAGAATCTGATGAAGCATATAATTATACAAATAGAATCTGTCATGAGGTATCCGCCCACATTATCGCTTTTAAAGATACTTTCATCTATCGGACACGAGGTTCTTCTTTGCTCTTCGGAAATATCGGAAGAAGTTACCGAATGGTGCAAAAAGGAAAATATAAATTTACGGGATATCGGCTGCAGCTATTCGCCCAAAAACAGCGCAGTACAGAAAATGATCAAGATACCCAAGATAAATAAACGCTTAAAGAAATTGCTTGACTCCGAATATGACAGCGATTCGCTCATTTGGGTCATGACAAGCATTTCGTTAAAATATATAGGAAACACATTATACAACAGGAATTACATAATGTATATGTATGAACTGTCTCAGGAAATACGCTACTACCCTAAATTCAGATATCCGAGAGTTGATCTGGATAAGCTGTTCGGCAATGCCAAAGCAGTGATCGAATGCGAATACAACAGAGCGCATATCGCCAAGGCATGGTTTGGATTGGAAAAACTGCCGTATGTGGTGCCAAATAAGCCGTACATGGACAGACTGCCCGCAAGGATGGAGATCACCGATCCCTTGTGCGCCAAAATAATGAATGAGATCAAGGATAAAACCATTATTATATATCAGGGGATAATCGACCCCGAAAGACCTTTGGAGCCGTTTATCGAAGCGGTGGATTCCTTAGGCGAAAATTACGCGCTGGTGATCATGAGCGGAGATTCGGAAAGATTAAAAGGAAAAACGAAGAGCAATACCTACCTGCTTCCTTTCGTTTCTCCTCCGCATCATTTAGAGATCACAAGCTGGGCGAACATAGGTATACTCACATATACTCCCGTAAGGGGCGAAACAACATCACCGCTGAACGCCGTGTACTGCGCGCCGAATAAAATATTTGAATATGCTATGTTCGGCATTCCGATGATAGGAAATGATATCCCGGGACTCACAACGGAATTTGCAAGAAGCAGCATTGGCGTTTCTTTCAAAAGATTCGACAAAGATGACATTATTACAGCTATCGAAACTATCATGGAAAATTATGACAGCTTAAAAAAGTATTCATTTGAGTATTATTCAAAGACCGACAATAAGGAGACATTTTTGAAAATACTCGATGAGATGGAGAAGATTTAATGAAAATAGCATTAAACTTTAGCGACGTGGTATTGAAAATAGTTTCATTTTTTATAGTGATAATGCCTTTGGTGAACTATTACGATCTCCCCGGAACCGATGTTTCAATGACCACTGTCCTGCTGATCTTAGAGACAGTTCTTCTTTCATACTATTCGATCAGACATTCCGTAGGCTCAAATAAAGAAAATTTGTCAGTTCTTTTCCCATATCTCGCATTGATGGCATACATTTTTTTGATCTCGGTACTGACAAATTTTTACGACGGCAACAATGAGAATTGGGTCGTACTTGCCGCCTTGATATTGAATACCGTCACGATCTATTATGTATTATGCATATCTAACCGCAAAGCAGAGTTTGCGGACTATATGTTCAAACTGTATCTCGCAATATGCTTCTTTATTTGTGTGATAACGATAGGCGAAGAATTGATCTATCTTGTATCCAAGCGAGTTTATCCTGTAAAATTTGATTTTCTTCCCTTATCGAACGAATATGAGCGGTTAGACTATCGTTTCGGATACAACGTCCGCGGCAGTTACGTGGGATTTTCTCCTTTTTTCAGCGAACCGTCCCACTTATCGCAATATCTTCTGCCCGCAATTGCCATATTATTGGGGAAGATCAAGAAAGACCCGTTTAAGACCTGCGCTTTCCTCATATTGATAGAAATGGCGATAGTAATTTCTACAAGTACGCTCGGAATAGTAGCGTCTTTATTGATGATCGGTGTATACATATTCCTCGGAAAAACGGATTCTGCTAAAAAATTCCGCAGGATCGCGATACTATGTCTTCCGATCCTGATCTTGGTATATTTGTTTTATATACGCGGGAGACTGTTTTATGACTCAGACGCCTCTTCGATGTTTTCCGCAGGCAGTGATAAAACATCGTACAGAATATTCAGAGGATTCTCTTATTATTTCCAGTTCCCATTGTTCAACAAACTGTTTGGCATAGGCTTCGGAAATATGTCCAGTTTCGTATACACACACAATTTGACCTACGACTATGAGATCGCGTCAGGAGGCGCTGTCAACGAATATCTGAACGGCGTATCTCAGGCGTTAGTGTACGGAGGAGTTATCTCCGCGGTTTTGTTGTTTATGTTTTACTTCAAGCTGTTTAAAAACACCACCAGTGAGATCAAATCGCTGGTTTTCGTACTGGTCATTCTCATGATGACGGCGGCAACATTTTTAAGAGGCACATCGGTATTTTACATTATCCTTATACTCGGACTCAGATCGGTAATGTCTAAAAATGAGAAAGCGCTAAACAGCAAGGAAGCACAGCAGATACAAAAAACACATTGACGTAAACTTTAAAATACGTTATTTGCGAATGGCATGGTGTTACTATGAAAGTTGATGTATGTATTTTAAACTACAATGACTGTGATACTACTTCTAAATTAGCATCGGAGCTTGTCGGTTATGATGCGATAGGTCACATCGTTATCGTGGATAATAATTCAACCGATGATTCTTACAGTGTTCTTGAAAAATTATGCCTTCGGGATAATAAATTGACACTGATAAGAACCCCAAGAAACGGCGGGTACGGATACGGCAACAACCGCGGGATAGAATATCTGCTGAAAAATCACAAGTCAGGATACATAATGATATGTAACCCGGA
>CACZPW010000091.1 GCA_902783115.1 uncultured Ruminococcus sp.
CCCATTACTCTTCAGATCGAGAACAGGGACTGGGAGAACTGGGAAAGCATTATGGGCGCGGAAAATGCGTCTGATGAAAGATCAGTGTCCTGCCCGCGGCCGGGTCATGCCGATCTTACGGGCGGTTTAAAGTACGATCATCACGATATGCGCAACGTCCTTGAACGGGCGTCTGCCCGTGAAACGGCGGCAAGGGTGGCAGTCGGTGCGCTTGTAGCGCAGGTGTTGGAGCCGTTTGGGATAGAGTTTTTGCGGCGTGTGGTAAGGATAGGTGAGGTATACGACAGGGCGGATAACATGGACAGAGCATTTTATGAGCGTGTTATAAATTCACCCGTCGGCTTCGGCGATAAAGAGAGCGAGGAAAAGGCAAAAGCATATATAGATTCCGTAAAGGCGGCAGGTGAGAGCGTCGGCGGAGTGGTGGAGATAAGCGTTTTGAATCTTCCGCCGGGGCTTGGAAGCTATGTCCACTATGACAGGAAGCTTGACGCAAGGCTTGCGTTTGCGGTCATGTCCGTGCAGGCGATAAAGGGCGTTGAGATAGGTATGGGCTTTGAAACGGGGACGGTTTGCGGCTCAAAGGTACACGATGAGATCGTGTATGACGGAAAATATAAAAGGCTTAGCAATAACGCAGGCGGCATAGAGGGCGGTATGTCAAACGGTGAGCCTGTAATAGTACGGGCGGCAATGAAGCCGATACCGACGCTTTACAATCCGTTAAGGACGGTAGATATAAGGGATAAGTCAGAACAGCACGCAACAGTCGAACGCTCGGATATATGCGCTGTTCCCGCCTGCTCGGTGGTTGTGCAATCGGCGGTGCAGTTTGAGATAGCAAAGGCGTTTTTGGAAAAATTCGGCGGTGACTGTATGGACGATGTGAAGGCATACTATGAGGCATATAAGGAAAGAATAAGTAAATTCTGACAGGTTTTTTAGAATATATAAAAAAGGAGGTGGGGTTTTGACCGAAGAGGAAATCGTAAAGGACTGTAAAAAAGGTGACAGGGAAGCCTTTGATATGCTTGTGGGAATGTATCAGTCAAAGGTAATCAATCTTGCGTACAGCCTTTTATCGAGCCGTGAGGACGCATACGACGCGGCGCAGGAGGTATTTATAAGAGTATACCGCAGTATTGACAGCTTCAGGGAAAAATCGTCACTCTCCACCTGGATATACAGAATAACGGCAAATATCTGCTCCGATATGTTGAGAAAAAGGCAGAGAAGCATACGGACGATAAGCGTCAGCGGCGTATATGAGGACGATGAGGACAAGGAGCTTGAGCTTCGCGACAATGCCCCGACTCCGGAGGAATACGCACAGGCGAATGAAAAGCAAAAAGCCGTCATGGACGCTTTGGCGAGTATGAAGTATGAATACAGGGAAATAATAACCCTCTTTGATATTGAGGGTATGAACTATGAAGAGATTTCAAATATTCTCAAAATTCCGACCGGAACGGTAAAGTCGAGGCTTAACCGCGCAAGGCTGGCTCTCAGAAAGAAATTATCGGAAAATATAGAGCTTTTTATGTGATGAAAGGGATATGGACGGAATAATAGTAAAGGGCATCGGCGGCTTTTATTATGTGAGGGCGGGCGGTGACAATCATATATACGAGTGCAAGGCGCGGGGGATATTCAGAAAGGACAGGATAACCCCGACGGTGGGCGACAGGGTGGAAATTTCTCTAAGTGACGGTAAGGGCAGTATCGAAAAGATATATCCCCGTACAAGCCTGCTTATCCGCCCGCCGGTTGCCAATATCGACACAATAATAATCGTTGTTGCGGCGGCGGAGCCGGAGCCGAATACGGAAATAATAGATAAAATGCTCTTAAATGCCGCAATCGCGGGAATAGAGCCTATAATCTGTATAAACAAAACCGATATAAAAAATGCCGATGAGTTGACGGCGGTTTATGAACAGGCAGGATACAGGGTATTAAAGGTTAGCGCAAGGGACGGTATCGGCACAGACGAACTGAATTCCGTCTTAAAGGGCAGAATATCCGCATTTGCGGGTATTTCGGGCGTCGGGAAATCAAGCCTTTTAAACAAGCTTACGGGCGTTGACGCAAAAACGGGCAGTATAAGCGATAAGATACTGCGCGGGAAACATACTACGCGCCACGTTGAGCTTTACGAGCTAAAGGACGGCGGATATATCCTTGATACGCCCGGATTCGGGAGCTTTGAGCCTGCGGATATAAAGGCGGACGGGCTTTGGCGGTATTTCCCGGAGATGTCGGACGTGGGCGATGCGTGCAGATTCAGGGGCTGTTCGCATATAAACGAGCCGGGCTGTGAAGTAAAAAACAAGCTTTTGACGGGCGGCATAGCACAGAGCCGCTACAGAAGCTATGTTGAAATATACAATATTTTAAAAGAAAAAAAGGAATGGGAGAAAAAATGATACTTTCACCATCTATTTTATCTGCGGATTTTGCAATTTTGGGCGAGCAGGTAAGGGTAATCGAAAACGCAGGCGCGCAGTGGCTGCACATTGACGTTATGGACGGGCATTTTGTCGATAATTTATCGTTTGCGATGCCTGTCGTAAAATCAATAAGAAAACATTCGGGGCTGTTTTTTGACGCACATCTTATGATCGAGAATCCCGAGCGGTATATCGACAGAATGATAGACGCGGGTGCGGACGGAGTATGCTTTCATATTGAGGCGGCAAAGGATCCTGCACAGTGTATGGATATGATACATAAACGCGGCAAAAAAGCGGCTATCGCACTCAACCCCGACACGGAGCTTGATACGGTGCTTCCGTATATTAACGGGCTTGATATGGTGCTTTTGATGACGGTCGTGCCGGGGCTTGGCGGTCAGAAATATATAGACAGGGTAAACGAAAAGATAAAAAGGCTAAGAAGTATCGCAGGTGAGGATTTTCTCATACAGGTCGACGGCGGCATAACTCTCGATAATGTCGATGTTGCCGTATCGGCGGGCGCAAACGTTATTGTGGCGGGTACCTGCGTATTTTCGGGTGATATAGAGAAAAACATTAAGACCTTGATGAAAATATGAGAGCGGTTATAATCGGAAACGGTCAGATAGACGACTATGAGTATATAAAATCAAAAATCAGGGATACGGATCATATTATATGTGCGGACGGCGGCTATGTCCATGCAAAAAATATGGGCATAGTCCCCGATATTTTGTTGGGGGATTTTGATTCTTTAAAGGATATGCCAAAGGGTATAAAAACGCTCCGGTTCCCCGTAAAAAAGGACGAAACGGACAGCGAGCTTGCCTTATCGTATGCAAAAAGGCTAAACCCCGACAGTATTTTGCTTGTAGGCTTTACGGGAAGCAGAGCCGACCATACGCTTAACAATATACTGATGCTTACACGCTATGAAAATGCGAGGATAATTGACAGCAAAAACGAGATATTTGCATTTTCGGGAAGAGTGGAAATAAAAAACCGCAAGGGCAAAACGCTTTCGATCATTCCCGTCGGCGGCGATATCGAAGGTATAGCGGCGCGCGGGCTTGAATATCCGCTTAACGACGAAACACTGTTTTTTTGCAGGAGCAGGGGTATAAGCAACACCGTTGTAAGTGATGATTGTATCATAGAAAGCAAAAGCGGCATGGGAATAATAGTTATAAACGACGGAGAATAGGAGCTGCTGTAATGGAGCAAAATATTGAGATAATCCGTGACGGACTTACCTTAAGAGGGCGCATAATAAAGCCCGACGTTAAAAAATGTCCGGTCGTCATAATGTTTCACGGGCTTACGGGCAATTCAAGCAATGATGAGGAAAATCATCAGTTTTATGAGTTTACAAACGGGCTTTTAAAGTATAATATCGCAACCGTAAAGCTTGACTTTAACGGACACGGCATAAGCGGCGGTAAATTTTCGGATATGACGCCCTTGGGCTGTATTTTGGACGCGGCAAAAATAATCGAATATACAAAAGAGCTTGATTTTACGGAGGATATATACCTGCTCGGTCATTCTATGGGCGGAGTGGTTGCGGGTATGATGGCGGGCTATTATGCGGATATCGTAAAAAAGCTTGTCCTGCTTGCGCCCGCCGCAACGATGGTCGACGATGCGAACAGAGGCTCATGCTTCGGTGTTTCCTTTGATCCGATAAACGTACCGAAGTATGTAAAGCTATGGGATGATTCAGATGAGAGCAAGGCGTGGGGCTTTATGTACAGAGTGAATAAAACCTTGCCCGTATACGAAACGACAAGACTTTTCAGAGGCAAGACCCTTATCATACACGGCACAGCCGATGATGCGGTGGGTGTTATAGGCGCGAGGCGGTATAAGGAATATATGCCGGCAAACACGGAAGTGGTTCTGATCGAAAATGAAATACACAGCCTTGACGCCTTTGCGTTTGACGAGGTAAGGGACAGGGTAATTGATTTTTTAAGTGGTGAATAACAATGATATATCTTGATAATGCCGCAACGACAAAGCCGTCAAAGGCGGCGGCGGAGGCGATGCTCAAAGCGGCGGAAATGTTTGGGAATCCGTCGTCGCTGCACGGGCTTGGCGTGGCGGCGGAAAAGGCAATAAAAGAGGCAAAAGAAGAAATTGCAAAAAAATTAAATTGCAGCTCAAAATGCATATACTTTACCTCGGGCGGTACGGAGGCAAACAATACCGTGATTTTCGGTGCGGCGCGCGCGCGCAGGAAATGGGGTACGCATCTTATAACGTCAAAAATAGAGCATCCCTCGGTGCTGGAGGCATTCAAAAAGCTTGAAAACGAGGGCTTTTCCGTAACGTATATCGACGCCGGCAGGGACGGCAGAGTGGCTTTGGAGGATATAAAAAAAGCCGTTACACCGAAAACCACGCTTATAAGCATAATGTATGTAAATAACGAAACGGGAGTCATACAGCCTGTGGATATGATACGTGATGCCGTAAGCGATATTTCAAAAAACGTGTTCATACATTCGGACTGCGTTCAGGCATTCGGGAAAATCAATGTAAACGTAAGCAAAATGAAGCTTGACTTTGCTACCGTAAGCGCACATAAAATAAACGCCTTCAAGGGCGCCGGAGCGATGTATATAGCCGACGCAAGGTACATTGCGCCGCTTCTTTACGGCGGAGAACAGCAAAACGAAATCAGACCGGGTACGGAAAAC
>CACZPW010000092.1 GCA_902783115.1 uncultured Ruminococcus sp.
AATAAAGAATATGTTATAAAGGATATGTATCCCAAGCGTCCGTGGCTTAACTATGCATGGAACGATACGCACGTAGCCTGCTATAATCAGTTCGGATCCGGTATGTCAAGATATTCGGATGAAAACGGTTTTGTGCGGAATATCCTCCGTGACGGCGATAACCGTCTTATCTGGATAAAGGACGGGAGCACGGGCGAATACTATGCGGCAAACAGAAATTATGATAACCTACCCTTTGACGAGTTTGAAACAAGGGTAGGAATGGGTTATTCAAATATAATTTCCAAGTACCGGGGTATAAAAACCGAGCTTAAATTATTTGTACCCACATCGGGCTACAGGGAATTTTGGGAGGTAAGTGTAACAAATACCGGCGATGCGGAAAGGGAAATAAGCTTGTATGCGTATGCCGATATAGATATGTCCATAACCATTCACAGCGCATACACCTCGGCGGTATATGACAGTGAATTAAACGGTATATACGCAAGTCATGAAGGCTATAGATCGCCGACAAAGCTCAGCGGAGTGTATTTTGCATCAAACAGGGAAATATCGGCATTTGAGACCACAAACAGACGGTTTAAGGGTATTTATTCCGATATTTCACATCCGGTAGGCATAAAAGAGGATAAGCTTAGCTGCGGCGCCACCTGCTTTGAAAATGAAATTGCTGCCGTATTGCAGTTTGGGCTGAAGCTGAAGCCGCAAAAGACCGAAAAGCTGTTGTTTGTGCTGGGCGCATCGGAAAATGCGGACGAGGCGAGGGAGGTGCGGCGCACACTCTTAAACGAAGCCGCATTTGACAAGGAATACGATACGCTGATACGGGGCATAAACGAATTTCAGGATAATGTACTTATAAAAACTCCCGATGAGGAGCTTAACAGCAGAGTAAATATATGGCTTAAGCGTCAGCTTGAATTCGGCAAGCAGTGGGGAAGACTGTGCAAGGGGTTCAGGGATATAATGCAGGATATAGCAAGCTTTGTTTCCCTTGACAGCGATAACGCGCGAAAGCGTATAGTATATGCTCTTTGCTATCAGCGTGAGGACGGAAACCCTCTGCGGGCATGGGAGCCGCTTATGACGGAGAAGTATGCGGACGGTGCGGCATGGATGATCTATACGGTCAATACCTATCTTAAGGAAACGGGTGATTTTTCCGTTCTTGACGAGATAGTCCCATATTATGATTCGGACGTTAAGGAGAGCGTTTTGGAGCATTGTCTGCGCGGTATTGACTATTTGCAGAACACCCTGGGCAATCATGGGCTTTGCCTGTGGCGTGAGGGCGACTGGAACGATTCACTAAACGGCTGCGGAGTTCGGGGCATAGGTGAGAGCGTGTGGCTTTCGGAGGCAACCGTCAAGGCGGCAGGCGAGATCGGCGAGATCCTTGATATTCTGGGTATGGATAAAGAAGCGCGGGCTATCAGAGCCAAAGCGGATAAAATGACGGAGGATATATATACGTACGGCTGGGACAGGGATCACTTTATATACGGCATAAACGACGACGGTGAGAGGATAGGCTCGTATGATTCAAAGGAAGGACAGATATTTTTAAATTCTCAGACGTGGGCGGTGCTTTCGGGAATAATACAGGGAGAGAAAGCCCAAAAGCTTATGGAGATAGTTGAGGAAAAGCTCGGCTGTGGATTTGGGTATGTTCAGCAGTGGCCAAGCTATTCAAAGGGCTCCGATGCGATCGGAAGGTCAAGCTATTTTATGCCGGGGTGCTATGAGAACGGCTCGGTATACAATCACGGCGTTGCATTTAAGGTGGTTGCGCATACGATGATGAATGACGGCAATGCCGCCATAGATACCATAAACAGGATATTGCCCACAAATCCGCAAAACAGCTGCGCCCATTCGGGGGTGGAGCCTTATGCGATGTCGAATATGTATATCGGTCCGGAATGTAAATCAAGGTGCGGAGAATCGCCATCAAGCTGGATAACAGGTACCTGCGGCTGGCTGTTCAGAGGCGTTGTGGAGTACGTTATCGGCGTAAGAGCGGACTTTGGCGGGCTGAGAATTGTGCCGAACATTCCCGATGCCTGGGACAGTGTAAAGGTAAAGAGAGTTTTCAGAGGCTGCGAGTATCAAATAACGATGGACGGAGTTAAAAGCGGCGACGCTTTTACCGTTACGGTTGACGGGAACAGGCTTGACGGAAACCTTGTCCCGGTATATAATGACGGTAAAGAGCATGTGGTTGAAGTAAAAAAAGCGTGATGATGAAAGGATGGAGGCTATGAGTGCGGATAAGAAAAATATAATGTATAATTATACGGTTGAAGACCACCGCCGCAGACTGCAAAACATACGGCTTGCGGAAAAAACGGGGACCGTAAGCAAGGCAAAGCATCTTGTAACGGACTATATCAGAGGGCAGTTTGTGTGGCAGTCCGACAGATTCAGCGAAAAGGATGAGGAGCTTATAAAGTACCTTGCCCAAAACGGTATAGGTATGATACAGCTTTGGGAAAAGGTATCGAGAAAGGATCATAAGGAGGGTGACGATCCCAACACGTGGGAAATGCATCTGGGTGAAAAAATGTACCGTCCGTATGATGCCCGCCTGTGTGCGGAGTTTATAGAAACAGCCCACAAGTACGGTATAAAGGTGCTTCCGTATACGTCAACGAACTTTTACAGAGTGATAGCAAACGATTTTGATCCTGCATGGGCGCTCCCCAGAGAAGCGGATCTGTGTGGAGTGCTTGCGCACTGTTCGCCCGCAAGCCCCGGCTGGCGTGAGAGGATTTTAAAGCAATATACGGGAATACTTGACGAGTTTGACTTTGACGGCGTTTATATAGACACCGGCTACACACGCCCCGCCGACTATATGCGGCTTGAGCCTCATTATCTGCCCGAGGCAAAGGTTGCCGAGGACGAGGTGCTTGCGTTTGAAGAAAATTCGGACTTTGACGGCGCAATGGGCGATCTGCTTGCGCTTATATACGGTGAGGTAAAGAGCAGGGGCGGCATAGTCAAGATACATAAGGAGGGTATAGATACTATCCGTACAGATATGCGCGTCTATGATTATCTTTGGGTAGGCGAGTGTATAACCGACCTTGATTTTATGCGCCAAAGAACGGGTTTTTACAGACCGTATGTTGTGCCGGACTTTAACTATAAGCTTGAAGATGACGATGAGAGATATTTACATTCGATACCGTATATGCAGTTCCCGGTCGTAAGAAACGGGACTATGGGCATAGGCTCGCCCGACGCTGACCGTCCCGATTTTGAAAGACAGCTCAAATGGCTTTCGCTTTACACACGGCTTACAGAGTACGGTACCTGGTGCTATATAGACTGCGACGCGCCTGCAATAGTGCCGCAAAAGGGCAAAAATACGGTCGTTTCGCTGTTTATAAACAGGGATATATACATTGTTGCGGCAAACTACGGATACACGGACGATACCGTAACGGTAGCGGGGGCGGCGTGTGAGTATACGCCTGACGGTGAGGGCGAAAGGATAAACAAAAGCTTTGTCCTGCCCGGACGGAAGCTCAGAGTATTCAAGTATGAAGGCGCAAATACCGTAGGTACTACGGCAGAAAAACGGAATATAGAAAGCGGTCTTATGGACGATTGAGATGATGGATATGAGGGATATAAAAGAATACAAATACAGAACCGAGCTGCACGCACATACAAGCCCCGCAAGCTGGTGCGGGAGGATAGGCGCAAGGGATCTGATAAAAACCTATGCGTCAATGGGCTTTGACAGCGTTGCGATAACAAACCATTTTGCGTATGACTATATAAAGGACGTTACGGATGAAAAAGAACGGCGGGAATTTATAGATGCATACATAAAGGATTATCACGATGCGTGCGCTGCGGGTAAGGAGTTTGGCGTGACCGTAATTCTCGGCACGGAGCTTCGTTTTAGTGAGAATCATAACGACTATCTTTTTTTCGGGATTGACGAGAGCTTTTTTGATACTGCCTATGATTATTTTACTAAGGGTATAGCGGCGTTTTCAAGGGATATGCGCGCCGATGACACGCTGCTTCTTCAGGCGCACCCGTTCCGTGACGGTATGGTAAGAGCCGACGCTTCTCTTCTGGACGGCATTGAGGTCTACAATCTGCATCCGGGGCATAATCCAAGGATAGCAAAGGCGGCTCAGCATGCAAAAGAGAATGATTTTATAGTTACCGGAGGCTCCGATGCTCACGATCCCGGCTGTGAGGGCTTGTGCGCGTTAAGGACGCGCCGAAAGCCGGAAACCTCGTATGATATAGTAAAAATATTAAAATCAAGAGATTATCTGTTGGAGATAGGCGGCGGCATAATTTTGCCGTACGGCGTTGGGGAATAAATACCGGTACGGTAAGGCTTAAGCAAAATGCGGCTGCGGATTGGGAGTGATAATAAATGCAGAATACTCAGATCGTGGTGATGGCGGCAGGTATGGGCAGCAGATTCGGAGGCTTAAAGCAAATAGAGGCGTTCGGGCAAAATGGTGAGGCACTGCTTGATTTTTCGCTGTATGACGCTCAAAAGGCAGGCTTTAACCGGGCTGTTATCATCATAAAAAAGGAGATAGAAAAGGAATTCAGGGAAGCCTGCGGAAAGCGTATTGAGAGATTTATCGACGTCGAATACGCATTCCAGGAAACGGATATGCTCCCAAAAGGCTTTGCGGCGCCTGCGGACAGGAAAAAGCCATGGGGTACAGGTCATGCGGTTATTTGTGCCGCCGATAAGATAACGGCGCCGTTTGCGGTCATAAACGCCGATGATTATTACGGTGCGGGCGCATATAGGCTTATCCGTGAACAGCTTATACGATCGGGTGAAATATGTATGGTTGGATATAAGCTTAAAAACACCCTGACGGAAAACGGTACCGTGTCAAGAGGCGTGTGCGGGCTTGAAAACGGGTATCTTAAAAGCATAAAGGAATATACGGCGCTTGATAAAAATTCGGGCTTTGACGGCGATACCGTTGTGTCTATGAATATGTGGGGCTTTACTCCGGATATCCTGCCTTTGCTCCTGCGTGAATTTGAAGAGTTTTTAAAAACCGGTATCAACAGCCCGAAAGCGGAGTTTTATCTTCCCGCCGCCATAGACAGCATAATGAAGAAGGACAACAAAAAAGTCCGTGTACTCCGGACAGATGAACGCTGGTACGGAGTAACATATAAAGAGGATAAGGAATCCGTTAAAGAGGCGATGAGAGGGTTGATAAACGAGGGTAAATATATCTTCTCCGATGTCAATATAAAATAAAAAAACGGCTCAAAGCCGTAACGGTGCAAAGCAAAGGAGCTGTCTCACTTTTGGTGAGACGGCTTTTTTTTTGAAGTATGGGAGCAGATGCCGGTGCAGCCGTTACGGCTCTTGACCGTGCGATGCGGTGCGGGAACGATATATCAGAGAGCGTTTATGACAGTCGAGGATTGCTCATAAATTGCTTATGGTATGCCCTATCACAAACACCAATAAGCATTTGCCGTTTCATATTGAATTGGACGACAGAACGAATACCACAGGGGTCGTCTTTTGCGACAAAGCAAAAATGCTTGATGTGGGCGGTCGTAATGCACAGTTTGCAAAGAGGCTTCCTCAAGACAAACCGGAAGAAGCTGTTGATTTAAACTATTCGTCTATTGAAGCAGTATAAGCAATAATGATACAAGGTGCACTTACTCCGGTAGGTGCTTTTCTTATGCCTATTTTTAGAAGGAGTGATTTTATTGGGAATTTTATAATATTGCAGAGCAATATTTCAGCAGCGCAGCGTCTTCATTCAAAAGTTAAGAAAATATAAAAAATATCAGGGAAAATATCAGGAGATCAAAAACTGCGATAAAGAGCAGTATGAGCCATATTACGGGCAAAAGCACTTTAATATTTGTCCAATTGTTTCCTTTTTGTCTGTTGAAAAAGAGCGGTAGAAAATGTTATATTATAAACAGCAAAACTAAACCCGTACGGCGTGTGGCAAGGCTTGGTCAAAGGGTTAAACCAATGGCGGGAAAACAGGCACTCCATGCCGCGAAACAGAAAGGACGATGAAGTAAAATGATTAAAAAAATTATGGCGTTTGGGTGCATAGCCGCTCTGCTTCTGAGCGGGTGCCAAAAAGGCGGAACGGTTTCGGAATCGGATTTCAAATTCAAGGATTATCCGATGGAAACGGAGGAAAAGCTTACATACTGGATGGACATAAGTACAGCTATCTCATCCGTAGTTGACAACGCAGGCAAGACGGATTTTGCAAAGGAGCTTCAAAAGAGAACAGGCGTGGAGATCGAGTATATCCATCCTGCCACAGGACAGGAATCGACGGCTTTGAATCTTATGATCGCATCGGATCAGCTTCCCGACCTTATCGAAACATCGTGGGCGGATTTTAACGGCGGTGCCGAGAAGAGCATAAGCGAGGGCATTATCTACCGGTTAAACGATATAATCGACGAAAATGCGCCCAATCTTAAAAAATATCTGAAGGAGCATCCGGAAATCGACAAAATGGTAAAAACGGACGAGGGCAGTTATTATGCGTTTCCGTTCATCAGGGGCGACAAGCGGCTTTTGATTTCTGTCGGCACGCTTATTCGGAGCGACTGGCTTAGCGAGCTCGGATTGGAAGAACCCAAAACTATTGCGGATATGGAGAATATATTAAAGGCATTCAAGGATAAAAAGGGCGCAACGGCGCCGTTGAGCTATCTGCCGGGCAAGAGAGATGTTTTCCTGGGCAATTTCAGTACATCTACGGGCTGTTATCTTGAGGACGGGAAGGTTGTTTACGGCCCGCTTACCGAGAATTACAAAACGGCGGTTGAAACCTTGAAGCGCTGGTATGACGAGGGCTTACTGGATCCTAATTTTGTATCGGTCGACGATACTGTCTTATCGGCGAATGTTTTAAACGGAAAAACCGGTATAACCGTCGGAACGGGCGGCGGAAACTTAGGCGGCTGGCTTGACAGCATGAAGGACAAGGACTTTGATATGACGGGCATATCCTTTACAAAGCTATCCGAGGATAAGCCCATAAGCTTCTATAAGGTTGAAACGGAATATCCCAAATACGGCTCGGTTGCCATAACCACAGCCTGCAAAAACCCGGAGCTTGCCGCAAGGTGGCTTGATTACGCCTACAGCGATGAAGGACATATTCTGTATAATTTCGGAGTTGAAGGCGAAAGCTTTGAAATGAAGGACGGGGAGTGTGTATATACGGATATGATCTACAATAACCCCAACGGCTTAACGATGCAGCAGGCAATGGCAAACTACTTCAGAAGCTCGTTAAAAGGTCCGTTTGTACAGTCAAAGGGTTATATAGACCAGTTCTATTTCAGACCTCAGCAGCAAAAGGCGCTCGATGCGTGGCTGTCGGGTTATGACGAGGTGAGCAAAAACAATATACCGAGTGTATCGAGAACCGACGAAGAGGCAAAGGAATACAGCAACATAATGGCGGAAATAAGCAAATATGAGTCAAAAATGTTTACAAACTTCATTATCGGCACAACGCCTTTGAGCGAATTTGACAACTTTGTTGCAAAAATCAAGTCGCTTAATATCGACCGTGCCGTTGAAATTCAGGAAGCAGCTTTAGACAGATACAATAAGAGATAAAAATCAGACTAAAATAAATTCCGGAAAGGCTTTGTTATGAAAAGAATTCAGAAGCTCAAAATCAGAAAATATATTGCGGTGATTCTTCTTGTTGTGCTTGTGATGATTTTGGTAAACGTGTGGTTTTACAAAATCTTCAAGAGTCAGATAGTTGAGATAAACAGCTATGTAAAAGAGCAGACAATAGAAAAAATCTCCGATTTCTACGCGCAGGTGGATTCTTTTGCCGTAGGAACAATAACGGAGGACGAATTTAACATACTGCAAAGCCTTTCCGGCAAACGTGAGGTTTACAGATCCAGCACGGCAATAGATATTGCAAGGAAGATGGGGACTGTCGCCCGTTCCGCTTCCATGATAAAGAGGGCGTATGTCTATCTTGAACGGACGGATCTGATCTTATGCAGCTCCGGAATACTGGAGTCTGAAACCTTTTACGAAATAGAAGAGAAAAAGCATTTTGAATCATACGATGACTGGAAAACAGCCCTGCTTGATGAAAGCAGGGGCAGGGACTTTATAATAAAAGGCGACGTGATATCCTTTGCATTGGCGGCAAACGACAATTTCGGCAAGAGAGAGGGAAGCCGCGTTATTTTGGGCGGCTTTACAGACAGAAATGTGATATTCCCGAAAACGCCGTATGTTCCTTGGGTAAGTAAATGCAATATCTATGTATACAGCCATAACGGCAAGCCCGGTCTTTACAATGAGAATATCAAGCTTGACGGAATGGCGGAGCAGCCGTCATATTCGGAATTATACAGTCTGACGGATAAATACGACGTAAGCTCGTATGACGTTACCGTAAACGGTATGCCGTACAACATAACCGTAGTGTTTGAAAAAGATCTGGATATGGATATGGTAAAGAGTACGCAGCTGGTACTCAACACAATGATGCTCCTGATGTTTTTGATAGTTGCGTACCTGCTCTACAGTCTGTATACCACAAGATTAAAGCCGATAAAGGTAATATCGGAGCTTTTACAGATAAACATTGATAAAATCGATTACAGAATACTTGAAAAACCCATAAAAAGTATTGTGGACAAGAATAATATCCTCAGCAATATGCTGGAGGATAAGGATACGGAGTTAAGAACGATAGTTTTTAACGGTCTTTTAAACGGAGATATAAACAGAGATATTTTGGAAACAGAGCTTTACGGAATACAATTTAAATTTGACAGCTTTGTTGTGATTTTAATAAATATTTACAGGGATAATGAGCTTACGGAGGAAGAGGGCTCAATGCTTGTAAAGACCTTTGAGGACGCAATTGCTGAAATGGTGAACGATGACGGCGGAACACCGTATTTTGTGTCCAAGAAGCAATATCTGGTGTGTATTTATAATACTGACAGCAGTGTGGATTTGAAAAAACTGGGGCTGAGATTTGCATACCTTACAAAAATCCTGGAAATAGACTTTGAATTTGTTGCTTCAATAGCTATTTCCGACGTCCATGAGGGCTATTGGCAGATACCCATGGCGTATTCGGAGGCATTGGAGGTAATAAACAAGGTTGATTTGTTTGACAAATCAAAGGTTGCGCTTTACAGGGATCTTGTTTATAAAAACAACAGATTCAGATTTAACTTAAACGATGAAATGAAGCTTGCCAAGGCTATACGCAGCGGCAATAAAGATGATGCTGCCGAGGTAATCATGGGTGCGATAAGCAGGATCGACGCTGAAAACACATTTACTTACACAAACGTTTCGGTCGGACTCATATCGTCGCTTATGCGGATAGCGGATTCCGTTTTCGGCGAGAGCTACGACACGAACGACATTTCCGTGCTGTTAAAAAGTACGAATAACATACAAAGACTTCAGGACACGCTTATTGCCTTTGCCGGTAAAATGTGTGACGACATAACCGTAATTGGCGAAAAGGAGGATTTTGCAAAAGTGATAAAGGAGTATATCCACGCAAATTACGACAATCCGCAGTTAAGTACAAAAAGTATAAGCGACAGCTTTAATTATTCCGTTGTACATCTGAACAATACATTCAGGAAAAAATATAACAACACAGTTATTGCATACTTAAACCAGTACAGGATAGAACAGGCGAAAAAGCTCATAATCGAGGGAAAAAAGATAAGCGATGTCTCGGAGCAGGTAGGAATTGTGAGCGTGAGAACGTTCAACAGATTATTCCAGAGCATTACGGGTATGACGCCTACGGAATACAGGGAATACGTACAAAAGCATGAGGGGGAGGAATAGCGATATGGAAAAATTAACACCCATCGATTACGGCATGCAGGCATTAAACTCCATAATGAAGCGGTATGAAGCAAAAAAATTGCCCCCGTGCCATAAAAGACCGCTGTTTACTTATCATCAGGGCGTATTTCTTTCGGGAATGTACGGGATCTACAAAAAAACAGGCAATGAGGAATTGTTTGACTATATAAAGGCATGGGTGGACTCAGCCTTAAATGAGGACGGCATGGTAAACGACCATGGCACAGGCTGGGTGTCGCTTGAAACTCTTGACTTCCGTCAGGCGGGGGTGCTGTTTTTCCCGCTTTACGAGAGGACCCGCGATGAGAAATATTTAAATAACATAAGCTACCTTGTCGAGAGCATAAAGGATTATCCCACCAATTCAAAGGGCGGGCTTTGGCACATGAAATACGAGGAAAATCAGATGTGGCTTGACGGGCTTTACATGGTAGGGCCGCTTATGTCGATGTATGCCGCAAAAATGAACAAGCCCGGATTTTTTGACCTTGCCGCAAGGCAGGTAACGGTTATGTACGAAAATATGGTTGATCAAAAAACAGGTCTTTTGGTGCATGGCTGGG
>CACZPW010000093.1 GCA_902783115.1 uncultured Ruminococcus sp.
GGCGGTATCAAGGATATGAAGAAGCTCCCCGGTGCAATGTTCGTTGTTGACCCGAGAAAAGAGAAGATAGCTATTGCAGAGGCGCATAAGCTGGGCATACCCGTTGTGGCTATAGTTGATACAAACTGCGATCCCGACGAGGTCGATTACGTTATCCCCGGTAACGATGACGCTATCCGTGCGGTAAAGCTTATCGCATCGACGATGTCAAATGCCATTATCGAGGGCAGACAGGGCGAGGACGCTTTAATAGCGCAGACTGCGCAGGAAGCTGAGGATGAGGAGCCTGTTATGGAAGCAGAAGAGCCCGAGGCAGATATGGAACCGGAAGAAACTGAGGAATAATTTTAATTTGGAGGAAACGTAATATGGCAATCACAGCTCAAAGTGTTAAAGAGTTAAGAGAAATGACAGGCTGCGGTATGATGGACTGTAAAAAGGCTCTTTCGGAAACAAACGGCGATATGGACAAGGCTGTTGAGTATCTGAGAGAAAAAGGTCTTGCAAAGGCAGCTAAGAAGGCAGGCAGAATCGCGGCAGAGGGTATTGTAATGACATATACCGAGGGCAACGTATCCGTTGTTGTTGAGGTAAATGCCGAAACAGATTTCGTGGCAAAGAACGACCAGTTCCTTGACTTTGTAAAGACTGTTGCAAAGACTATCGCACAGAAGAATCCTGCCGACGTTGAAGCATTGAAGGCAATGGAGGCTGACGGCACAACTATAGGCGATATGCTTACCGAAAAAATCGCAAAGATCGGCGAGAATATGAATATCCGCAGATTTGTAAGATATGAGGGCGACTGCGTGACGTATGTTCACGGCGGCGGCAAGATCGGCGTTGTTGTTAAGTTCGATACGGACGTGGCGGACAAGCCGGGCTTTGAGGAAATGGGTAAGGACGTTTGTATGCAGATAACAGCTATGAACGCACCGTACTTAAACCGTGAGTCGGTACCCGAGGACGTAGTTGAGCATGAGAAGGAGATCCTTACGGTCCAGGCTATGAACGAGGGCAAGCCCGAGGAGATCGCAAAGAAGATGGTAATGGGCAGAATCAATAAGTACTACAAAGAAAATTGCCTGCTTGAACAGGAATATGTAAAGAACGGCGATATGAGCGTTAAGCAGTACATTGATTCGGTTGCAAATGAGCTTGGCGGTAAGATCACACTCGTTGAGTATGCCCGCATAGAAAAAGGCGAGGGCATCGAAAAGAAGGAAGAGGATTTTGCGGCAGAGGTTGCATCAATGATAAAATAAGCGGTATGCGCGAAATGACCGGCGGCGTTTTTGGATGACCGTCGGTTTTTTGTGCATAAAAATCTTGCCGATATGCGGTATTTATGGTACAATACTACAGAGTAAGAAACGAAAGGGATTTTTTTGATATGATACTTCTCAACGGCTCAAATCTGGAAAAGATATTTTCGGGCGAGGTATTATTTAATAATGTGTCCTTCAATATCGGGGACAGCGACAAAATCGGGTTTGTGGGTGTAAACGGAGCCGGTAAATCCACGCTGTTTAAAATTATTGCGGGAGATCTGGAGCCCGATAGCGGCGAGATATTCAAGAACAGGGATCTGACGATAGGCTGCCTTGACCAGTATGCGTTATCCGGCAGCGGGCTTAGTATTTGGGACGAGATCGCGACGGCGTTTTCAGACGTTATCGAGCTTGAAAAGCAGCTTGATATACTGAGATTTGACATAGAAAACAAAAACGGGAATATAGATATGCTCGTAAACAGACAGGTATCGCTGCAGGAGAAGTTTTCGGCTATGGGCGGCTTTTATTACAAGTCCAAGATACGCAGTACGCTTTTGGGGCTCGGCTTTTCGGAGGAGGAATTTGACCTTAAGGTATCAAACCTGTCGGGCGGTCAGAAAACGAGGGTATCCCTCGGCAAGCTTTTGCTGGGAAACGCAAAGCTTTTACTGCTTGACGAGCCTACAAACCATTTGGATATAGACAGCGTTGAGTGGCTTGAGGAATTTTTGAGAGGCTATAACGGCGCATTCGTGGTGATATCCCATGACAGATATTTTCTTGACAGGGTCACAAGCAAGACCTTTGAGCTGAGGTCGGGCAGACTGCGCACATATAACGGAAGCTACAGTAAATACATAAAGCAGTCCGAGCTTGAAAGACTGAGCGAGGAAAGAAGCTATGAAAACACAAAGAAGGAGATCGAACGCTTAGAGGGGATAGTCGAGCAGCAGCGCCGCTGGAACAGGGAAAAGAACATAAAAACCGCCGAGAGTAAAATGAAGGCGATAGAAAAGCTTGAAAAAGACCTCATTGCCCCCGACTCTAAGCGGGAGGTGATGGATTTTAAATTTGAAACCGTGCAGGGCGGCGGTCAGGACGTGCTTATTACAAACGGACTTTCAAAATCGTTTGGCGGCGAGAGCGTTTTTAAAAACGCAGACGTTTTTGTAAAAAAGGGTGAGCGGGTGTTTCTGACAGGCCCCAACGGGTGCGGAAAGACCACATTTTTAAAGATCGTATTGGGAATGTATGAGCCTACGTCGGGAACCGCGCAAATAGGCGCAAATATCGAAACGGGGTATTATGACCAGCTTCAGGAAAATCTCAGCCCGCAAAAAACGGTGCTTGACGAGATCTACGATGAATATCCCGATATGACTCTTACCGAAATCAGAAATGCACTTGCCGTATTTATGTTCAGAGGCGAGGACGTATTCAAAAAAATTGAAGCATTATCTGGCGGCGAGCGCGCGAGGGTGGAGCTTGCAAAGCTGATGCTCAAAAAAAACAATTTCCTTATTATGGACGAGCCTACAAACCATCTTGACATTGATTCGAGAGAGGCATTGGAAAAAGCGCTTATGGGCTATGACGCCACAATGCTTATGGTATCGCATGACAGATATTTTATAAATAAGCTTGCGGACAGGATACTGTATATGACGCCCGATGGGATAATAAGCTTTGTGGGTAACTACGACGAATTTCTGGAAAAGAGGAAAACGGAGCAAAAGGAAAGCACGCAAAAATCGGACAGCGTTTCAAAGCTTGATTATATGGAACGCAAAAGGGCGGAGGCTCAAAAGCGTAAGATAATAAACAGATTCAAAAATGTCGAGCGGGAGATCTCCGCAACGGAGGACAGTATAAGCGAGTGCGAAAAAAGATTGGGAGACAGCGATGTCGCAACGGACTATATAAAGCTCGGAGAGCTCAGCGATGAGCTTTCCGCATTAAACGAAAAGCTTGATACGCTGTATTCGGAGTGGGAAGAATTGCAGACGGAAATAGAAGAAAGCGGGTATGAAATATGAGAGCGGTGATTCAGAGAGTGACACATTCGAGCGTGAGTGTGGATAATGAGATCATAGGAAGTATAGGCAAGGGCTTTACGGTATTTTTGGGCGTTGGAGAGAACGATACCGATAAGGATATGGAATATATCGCAAAAAAGATCGTCGATATGCGTATTTTTGAGGACGAAAACGAAAAAATGAATTTATCTTTAAAGGATGTCGGCGGCAGTATACTTTTAATATCTCAGTTTACGCTTTACGGTGACTGCTCACACGGCAGGCGCCCGTTTTTCGGCGCGGCGATGGAGCCTGTGGGGGCGGAGCTTATGTACGAAAAAACTGCCTCTTACATTCGCAGTCTGGGAATAGAGGTAAGTACGGGCAAATTCGGTGCGGATATGAGCGTTGAAATATCAAATGACGGACCCGTTACGATAATCCTTGAAAGTAAGTAACGGGTATTATCCGTATCTGTATTACATAAGCATAGTGTGGAGGTGACTTACCATGACCAAAAAATCATTGCTCCTGCTGTGCTTTTTTTTAATGATAATTGCGGCGGTATGCGGAAATTTCATCAAAATGGCAAATGCAAACGACAGATTGAGAGTTGTTGTCGATGCGGGACACGGGGGGTATGGCGAATACTTTAAATAAAAACCAAGGTGTAGCCGTCAGTTTGTATGTAAACTCTTTTAATTGTTGATAAATATATATGAGCGTCTCATTAAAAAGGATGCATGTGAGATGTTGATATATATTTATTTTGATTTAAAATCGTAAAAAATAGGGGACAAAGAGAAATCTTCATCCCCTAAATTTATATCACCAAACCCCATTCAGTTCAGTTTTGATTTCCTTTAAAACACTTTCAATCGTTTCGGATATCTCGACATCATTTACATATATGTTGCGGGCGTCCAAAGCCTGCTTAATCTGATTAAATGCGTACTGTTTCTTCTTTGCACCGTCTGTAGCATCATATATCTGCTGTGCGGCATATACAGCGGTTTTTGCAAGAGCAACCAGTAGTTCTCGCTGGCTTATATTGGTCTTGCTTTTAATCCACGGGATTGCAAACGCCGTGATAAATGAGCTACATATAACCATAACTGCTACTATAACTTTAGTTAAATCTATTACCTGAGTAAAATCTGCTGTCATAATTTATACCTCCAAAATTAAAATCCAAATACCTTACATACCAATGCCAAAAAGTAACCGACGGTTACATTGCCATCAAAATCTGTTTAAGTATCGCCTGTAATCTTATGAAAAAAATGTGAAAACACCACAGAAAAACAATGAAAAAAGTGTGATAAACTTCTAATATTTCATTGCATTTTTTGAAAAATGTGATATAATGACATCATAACAAATTTGGAGGTAAAGCTATGTATCGTTATGCAATAGAAGAGCTTGATAAGTGGAAAAACAGCAAGAACAGGAAGCCTCTTATTATCGAGGGAGCGCGACAGGTAGGCAAAACATGGATAATGAGGGAATTTGGGAAAAAGTCATACAAAAAGACGGTGTATATCAATTTTGATTTCAATGTACAGATGGCAGAATTATTTTCAATAGACCTGAATGTGGAACGCATAATTATGGGTCTTGAATTGTATGCAGGACATAAGATAAATCCATCTGCTACACTTATTATATTTGATGAGGTTCAGGAAGTGCCAAAGGCACTATCTTCGCTTAAATATTTCTATGAAGAGGCGCCGGAGTATCACATCGTATGTGCCGGTTCGCTTCTTGGAATTGCATTGCATGAAGGAACATCATTTCCGGTAGGCAAGGTGGACTTTCTTAAATTGTATCCTTTGTCATTCAAAGAATTTTTAATGGCGACAGGTCTTGAAAAATTTGCAGAGCTTTTAGATAAAAAAGACTATGATATGATAAAAAGCTTTAAGCAGACTTATATTGACGCACTAAAACAGTATTATTATATTGGCGGTATGCCGGAGGTTGTAGCATCGTTTGCTGATGAAAAGGACTTTAACGAGGCGAGGAAAATTCAAAAGAGAATACTGACTGCATACGAACAGGATTTTTCAAAGCACGCACCAAAGGAGATAGTGCCTAAGATAAGAATGTTATGGGACAGCATACCCTCACAGCTTGCAAAGGAAAACAAAAAGTTTATATATGGTCTGATTCGTGAAGGGGCAAGAGCAAAGGATTATGAGACGGCGATTATGTGGCTTTCAGACTGCGGGCTTGTGCATAAGGTCAGCAGAATTAAAGCACCCAATATACCGCTCAAAGCCTATGAAGATTTAAAAGCGTTTAAATTATTCATTGTAGATGTTGGTTTGCTTGGTGCAATGGTGGGATTAAATCAGCGTACTTTATTGAACGGAAATGAGTTGTTTATCGAATTTAAAGGGGCATTGACAGAGCAGTATGTTATGCAGCAACTTGCGGCAAATCAGGACTTGGGCGTATATTATTATACCAATGACCGAAATAGCTGTGAAGTTGATTTTATAATTGATAACGGAGATAATATTATTCCGCTTGAGGTCAAGGCTGAAATAAATCTAAAAGCAAAGAGCCTTAAAACATATAGGGAGAAGTTTGCACCGGAAATATCAATCCGCTCATCTATGGCGGATTACAGTCAAGAAGTTGGACTTATAAACCTTCCGCTGTATGCAGTCGAGGCAATATGAAATGATATTTAAACATACCGAGAAAAATTTGTGTCAAGTCTGAATGATGCAAAGGAGAAGCAATGGCGAAATTTAATCAAGGCGATGTAGTAGTAAAGTCTGATAATTCTATACAGAGTGCAGTACGGTACTACTACTAACGACTGATTTTATAATTTGTTGCAAAATTGGCAGGTTTTATCTCATCAATGCAAAAGAACCCTGTTTATTGTATGATTGTTTTGAGACAAGTATAGTGAAACCAAAAGGTCGGGGGGGGTTCCAAACCCTTGCGGCGTAGCAAAAAAGGCGGTCAATTTAGATGCAACCTGAATTGACCGTTTTGTTATGCGGTTTTCGGGCATTTTTGCAAAATGACGTTTGACTGAAAAGGGGTGCAAAAATTTAAACTATTCACTTTAATATTGTGAATAAGTATGATATAATACAAGTCATAATATAATTCAACGTTGCTTGAAATACAAGGAGGAAGATTAAATGTTTGAAAAGTTAAAAAGATTTTGTGATTCATTTCTTGAACTCGGTGTTCCGGGATTTGATTTAGCGATTTATAAAGACGGAGAATGTATTCTCAGATATATGAATGGCTATAGTGATTTGGAAAACAATATCAAAATAAACGGAAACGAAAGATACAATATCTACTCTTGCTCAAAGGTTATTACTTGCACTGCGGCTTTGCAGTTATGGGAAAAGGGGTTGTTTTCGCTTGAAGACGAACTTTCCCGCTATATGCCCGAATTTTCGAAAATGATGGTCAAGACTGATGATGGTATCAAAAAGGCAAAAAATCAGATTTTAATAAAACACTTATTTGAAATGACAGCAGGTTTTTCTTACGATTGTTATTCTCCTCAACTGAAAAAAGCAATTATGGAAACAAATGGTAAATGTCCTACTCGTGAGGTGATGAAGTATCTTGCTAAAGAACCATTGATTTTTGAACCCGGCAACAGGTGGGAGTATAGTTTATGTCATGATGTTTTAGGGGCGTTAGTTGAGGTTATATCAGGTGAAAAATTTGAAGATTATGTTAAAAAGAATATTTTTAATATTGCCCGGATGAATAATTCTACGTTTTTATTGCCAAGTGTAGAAATTGAAACGATTGCACCGCAATACAGATTTGAAGACGGCAAGGCTGTTAATGTCGGAAAGCCGATACTTACATATAAATTAGGGAGCGAGTATGCTTCGGGTGGAGCAGGCGGCATTTCTACTGTAGATGATTACATAAAGTTTTTAGAGTGCCTCCGTACTTATAAACTCCTAAAACCTGAAACGGTTAAATTGATGATGAGTGACCGTTTAACAGATGAACAAAAAAGAACATACTGGTTAAAAGATACTCACGGATATGGCTTGGGAGTACGGTGTCCCAATGGTAGTGAAAGGTATGTTGATTTTGGATGGGGCGGTGCCGCCGGTGCGTACCTGGCTATTGATGTTCAAAATGCCATTTCTGTTTATTTCGGAATGCATTTATTATCTTCGCCTACCCAAGGTTTACGTTCGATGATTTACCGATTTGTAAGAGCAGAACTGATTGATAACAGTGAATTTGAAGATATATATAAAGCTTTGAAAGATTTGCATGATTACAAATTAACTTATTAAAAATAAAAAATATTATGACAGTTTTCTTGTCTTGACTTGAAACAATGTGTTGCTAAAAATAATTTGAAATCAAGATTGGTAAAGCAGAAAAAGTAATATGGTTAGGTGAAAAGAAACTGCATCTAAACCGTTCGGCTTTTCCAAAAGAGACAAACGGTTTTTATAACATAGTTATATTAATGTTTGTCTCTTTTTATATGCAAATTTTACAACAAAACAACAGAAAACTATTAAAAATGACAAAGGAATTGCGTCCTTA
>CACZPW010000094.1 GCA_902783115.1 uncultured Ruminococcus sp.
CAAAATCAGGTCACATTCGTCTATAAGCTCTTTTGTCAGTGACTTTGAACGGTGGTAAGACAAATCTATCCCGTAATCCCTGAGCGCTTCCTTTGCGCCCGAGCTTGCCGCCATACCGTCGACCGCATAGATCCCCGCCGACTCGATACATATATCATTTACCTTATGAATATCGCAAAGCCTGTCCGTTATCGCCGCCGCCATTGCCGAACGGCAGGTATTTCCGCTGCATACAAAAAGTATATTCATATTTTTCATCAAGACCTTTCGTGTACGGATTTATAATATTTTATCAGACATATATTACCTTATGCCCCGCCGCCTTATACAGCCTGTTTTTGACCGCAAGACCGTAGCCCGTATCATCGGAAAATTCGGCAAATACCAGCTCGATACCGAGCCTGTCAAACTCCCTTAACGCATTGAAAAGATTATGCGCATATTCCTTGTTGTCCCTGCCCGCACAAAGCATTACGGCATCGTCATAGACCGCATCATACATAAAGAGGACTCCCACTCTTTTTGCGGCGTTTTCCTTTATAAGCTCTTTGATCTTTACCTGTACCTTCTCTTTTTCGCCCTCTATCACAAACACGTCCGCATCGGGCGAATAGTGCTTGTACTTTGTGCCGGGGCATTTCGGAGCTTCGTTATCCGCTACGGTATCAAGGATATTCTTATCTATCAAAATATCGGGTATGACCTCTTTTAGCATATCGTAGGTCACGGCACCCGGTCTTAATATGACGGGGATATCCGCTGTCATATCCACGATCGTTGATTCAAGCCCCACCGTACAGTCGCCGCCGTCGATAACGGCATCTATTTTTCCCATCATATCGTCTATGACATGGCGCGCGGAAGTTGGACTCGGCTTTCCCGATATATTTGCGCTCGGCGCGGCAACGGGCACGCCCGCAGCCCTTATAAATTCCCGAGCTACGGGATTTTCGGGGCATCTTATACCCACCGTACCGAGTCCGCCCGTAACACTGTCGGGAATACACGCCTTTTTCTTAAGTATAACGGTTATCGGACCCGGCATAAATCTATCTATTACCGTTTTTGCCGCATCAGAAACGTCCCTTGCAACATCGCAAAGCTTTGCGGCATCGCATATATGCACGATAAGCGGATTATCCGACGGTCTGCCCTTTGCGGCATAGATCTTTTTTGCGGCGGTATCCGAATACGCAGACGCACCAAGCCCGTATACCGTTTCGGTCGGAAACGCAACCAGTCCGCCGTCCCGTATTATTCTTCCCGCCACAGGAATATCCGTACTGTCATTTAAAATCAAGGTTTTCACTTTTTTATCTCCCCTGCGTCTTAATCGGTATTGGCAATATCCGTAGCCGCATTATAGCGGATAACCGCCCTTATGCCCTTATCGTTTGTTACGACCGTATGCAGCACAAAGCCGTACTCGTCCACGAACCGTTCCATGTTGGTATTGTTTCCGTATGGGCATAATACCCAGTAATTATTTTTTCCGCCGATATAATTAAGCATTTCAAGCGTGGGTATGTACACATAGTCGTCAACATAATAATGATACGCCGTTTTTGACAGGTCTGCGGAGCTTTTCTTTGTAAAGTTCCAATAATTAGTATGGTCGCCCGCAACCGCAAGACTCTTGTATTCGGTAGGCACTATGACTGCGTTTGAGGTAGTCTTTATCCTCGCTCTTTCCTCATCGGTAAATTCCGCCAAAAACTCGTTGTTAAGCCACGCTCTGAGGTCTGAAAATTCCCAAAGATTATTATCGGTATCAAACGTACCCGTTTCTATACAGTCCTTGGTTACAAGTATTTCACTTCCGTCATTCAAGCTCTCGTATATTTCCCACTTTACAGGCTCGCCCATGTATGTACCGAAGGTCATGGTACGCTTTGGCGGCTGATAATTACAAGCTACCGCAAGCGCGGCGATTCCCGCAACCGAAAGCACTATGTTATACTTTTTCATTCTTATGATCGTCATTATCGCAACCGCAAACAGGATATCTATGCAGTTTACAAACAAAAACATATGCTTTGCTATATCTGCATGTCCGTTACCGATTATCGGTAAAACCATATTTATCCAAAGACCTATCACAAGCACGTTAAAGCTGCTCATCATATATATCATGGATCTCGGTTCCTTTTTTCTGCGCTTTAAATAGAATACGTCTATCACTACCGTATATGCGGTTATAAGTATAAACGCCGTAAATATCACTATAGGCGTATATAAAAACTTGAATATTACCCGCAAATGCGACCACAGGCTGTACTTTCCGGTAAGCTGCATAAGTACGGTTTTGGAGTTACCGGAATTTGGCGGTCTTATGTATGCTGAATTCTCTATTGCATAGCTTATGTTTTTTACAAGTCTTACGGGATGAAGCATATAGAAAAATACGATTTTAAGCTTTGATACCCTTTGGTAAAAATCCCTGTCAAATTCATCGCTTAATATATCATAGGCGTATTCATCCTTGTCCATATAGGCGTTGGTGTTCATAAGCGCCGCATACTTTTCATCAACACCGAAGAATTTCAGATCCTTTTCGGGGGTATCGCTCTCCTTTATCGCTCCGTAAAATACCGACTGATAGGTCGTATCCTTATTCATCCAATCAGGTATCCGCGCCGAAAGATTTATAACGCATACCACAGTTACGATAAGCGATACGATCACGCCTATCTTAAAAAGCCAATCACGCCTGAGCACTATAAAGGTAAGCGACAGTATGCACACTATCACCGAATACGGGATGTTTGCAAGCTTTGAGCCTGCGAAAAAATAAAGCGCCACAAAAAAACATATAACCTTGGGCACGCTCGGCCGCCTGTGTATCAGAAGTCCCACCGATATAAGCATCATAAGCGCAACATACTGCAGGGGCTCACCGTAAAATGAATTAAAATACAGTATATAGCCGATATCGCAAAACATTATAATAAATATCAAAAATACGGCGATGCGTATCTTAACGGTCGAATCGGAGAAAAATGTGAATATCCCCCACGCCGCCACCGACAGCATCAGAATATAAATAAGCGCAAGCCACATTATATTATAATCCGTTTCACTGCGCCCGGTTATGATATTTACAAAATAATTTATCGTTTTTGAAGCCTTTATAATGGTAAACTGCGGTGACCAATATATATCGTCCTCATTATAGGTATCCCACAGCGAGGCAAGCTTTTGAGGGAAGGCTTTACCCTCCACCTTCATTGTATAATCCTGCTTGAAAAGGTAATAGTAATCCGTATCGTCCTTATATTCAAGATTGTTTACCAAAAGCACACGTCTGAAATCCCCGTTATCCGAAACTCCGACGTTTTCACCCAGATACAGCTCTGCAAAACAAAGCACAAACACAAGTATTGCGCCTATTAAGGGAATTATTCTTTTGTTTGCGGTATCCTTACCCGTTATCCCGTCTTTCTTCAAAGCTTTTCTCCCGTTACTTTAAAGTTTATTTAAAAGGGGCGGTATCTCTCCGCCCCAGAATTTCATATCCGGAATTTGTATGTATTGCGAGGCTCTACAATGCAAAATTTCTTACTTCTCCTGCGAAACATCAACAAAAACCTTGGTATTGCTCTTTATAAGTCCAAGCTTCTCACTTGCGACCTTTTCTATGTAATCGTCACTGTCAACCTGAGTCATAAGCTCATCGGTCTCCTGCTGGCGTACCTTTTCGTATTTTATCTTTTCTTCAAGCCGTTCTATCTCCGCCCTGTTCGCTCTTATCTGCGGCACCTGCATAAAGCCCTTGAACACCATGAAGCCCGATATCAGTGCCACCGCCCATACAAGGATGGATTTTTTATGCTCCAATGCGTAACGTATGATTTTATCCCTTAGCTCTGCCATTTTTATCTCCCGACAATTTCCGTATTCCGTAATTTGATCTCTTACAGCCGCCAAACAGCGGCACCATAATTATTTTATACAAAAAATGCCCCGCTGTCAAGCAAAACTTGAAAATATATTCCGCTATTTTGATAATAAATCCCGTTACGGTACACAATATGCAGTATATTATGCCGCTTATGCTCAGCTTATATATTCCAATTCCCAAAATCATGCCTGCAAATTCGTACCACCTTATCACGCCGTTATTGATGTATTCTATGCCGTATATCAAAAGACACGAAACAAATATCCAATAAATTATATCCGTAATTGCCACAACAGCGTTTTTATCCTTGCAATAGCTGTGTATCGCACGCATAAGATCGTACACAAGCGAAAGACTTGCGCCCATAGCGGCAGTAAACAAAAAGACCGTCAGATCGTGCGTCATTTTAAGAGTCCCGCAAAAAATCCGCCCTTTTCCTTTGAATGGTATTGGATAAGGTCTATGCTCCCGCTTACGGATACGTTGCCGTTTTCCATATCAAGCTTTGAAACGGAAAGATTATTTCCCTTTACCGTCATAGCGCCCATTGTGGTCTTTAAGTGTATACTATCCTCCGAAAACTCCGATACGTCGTTCACACCGCCAATCTGCATATCCGAGCGGTCACAAAGACTCAATGTGTGGGATTTTTGGTTGATTTTAGTTACATTTGTTTTTTCATTCATATCCGTTACCTCCGATAAAACCGTTACTGGTAAAAGAATATGAATATTTTATTTAATTTATGACCTCATAAAGTCCCGAAGCGTCGTTTTTAAGAACATGATCGGCAACGGAAACGACTCTTACCTTTATCACTCTTTCGCCCAGCTTGATTTCAATGACATCGTTCTCCTTAACGTCGTACGATGCCTTTACTACCTTTCCGCCTACGGTTATCCTGCCCTGATCGCACGCCTCGTTTGCAACAGTTCGCCGCTTTATAAGCCTTGAAACCTTCAGAAATTTGTCTATCCTCATAACCCATACTCCTTTTATCCGTCATACCAAAAAAGAGCCGCACAGCTTTGATGCAGCTCTTTTTACGGCATTACTTATTTGTTTACAATGTCCTTTAAAGCCTTGCCTGCCTTGAATGCAGCAACGCTTGTAGCAGCAATCTTGATCTTCTCGCCTGTTCTGGGGTTCTTACCCTCTCTTGCTGCTCTCTTTCTTGTCTCGAAAGTACCAAAGCCAACCAACTGAACCTTGTCACCCTTCTTAAGTGCGCCTGAGATAGCGTCTGTTACTGCATTTACAGCTGCCTCTGCATCCTTCTTTGACAAGCACGCCTTATCTGCTACTGCTGCAATCAACTCTGATTTGTTCATAATAAAATCCTCCTAAATTTATTTTTTAAGTCAACAAAACGCCGACTTTATTTTACAGTTAGTAATTCTAATATAAATTTACAAAAAAGTCAATACTTTTCTTACAAATATTGCTATTTTGCCTGTTTTTTGGCTATTTTTCACAGTAATTTAACCTCATTCCACAGCTCATCAAGCGCACAAGCGTCACAATCTGCCATTTCAATACCCTTATTTTCGGCAAGCTCCTCCATTTTTGAAAACCGTTTTATAAACTTTTCCGTCGCTGCCAAAAGCTCCGATTCGGCATTGAGCCCCAGATGCCTGCCTAAATTTACAACGGCAAAAAGCAAGTCCCCGTATTCCTCCTTGATATGGGCGTCATCATCGCCCTCATCCATTGCTTCTTTAAGCTCGTCCGCTTCCTCAAGCAATTTTTTGAACACATCCTCCTTATTATCCCAGTCAAAGCCGACTCCCGCGGCTTTTTTCTGGACCTTTTGCGCACGCATAAGCGCAGGAAAATATTTCGGAACATCCAAAAGCAGCTGTGTATTTGAATTTATGCCCTTTTCCTTCTTCTTATTCTTCTCCCAGTTTGTAAGAGCCTCCTCGGCATTTCCCGCCTTGTCCTCGCCGAATACGTGTGTATGGCGGCTGATAAGCTTATTGCATACCTCGTTTAAAACATCGTCAAAGCCGAACGCCGACCTTTCCTCGCCAAGCACCGAATGGAACGCCACCTGCAGTAAAACGTCGCCAAGCTCGTTTGAAAACGCTTTATCATCACCGTTATCAAGCGCGTCTATCGCCTCATAGCACTCCTCTATCATATCCTTTTTTATGCTCTGATGCGTCTGCACCTTATCCCACGGGCAGCCGTCGGGCTGTCTTAATCTTCTGATTATCGAAAGAAGATCCTCAATAGTATACTGTTCCTTATTTATCATTTTTACGCTGTCCTTGTATCTTTTTTCACTATTATACCACTCTATAAAGCATTTTACAAGGTGTCATTTTCGCATTTTTTTAAGCTCCGACATATTTATTTCACCCGTCAAAAACGCAAGTGCCGTATATATAAGCAAAGAACATACCGTTACGAGCGCACATTTTATTATGGGGCTTCCTATATAGCAGCAAAGCCGTTCCTTTACAATAAGC
>CACZPW010000095.1 GCA_902783115.1 uncultured Ruminococcus sp.
CAATCCGAATATTCATTTTTTGTCTGTAAATACTGCACCATCATCGGTGTCATTTGTTCCTTTGCCACGAATTATACCCGTTGTCCTTTCATTTTGATTTTAATGTACATACCGCCCACGACGATAAGATGTCAGTCTATTGGCTTTTTCGGTAGGGGCGGCTATCAGCCGCCCGTTGTTCCCTATTGACTTTTCTTCAAATTTTAACCTGCGGGAGGATAATATCCTCCCCTACCATATAGATACCGCCCACGACGGTAAAGGGCAAGATACGACGAAAAACGTCAATCCATTGGTTTTTTCGGTAGGGGCGGCTATCAGCCGCCCGTTGTTCCCCATTGCCTTTTCTTCAAATTTTAACCTGCGGGAGGATAATATCCTCCCCTACTATATAGATACCGCCCCTGACGGTAAAGGGTAAGATACGGCGAAAAAAAGTCAATGGCAGCCTCCGCAGGTGCTGCAGTCATGTGTACATGACGGATCCTGACCTGTTATATAGTAGTTTAAAAGCTGATTCATTTTTTGAACGAGGGTGTCAAAATCACGCTTGGCGTTTACATAGTTTTGAATAGTCTCGGACTTCTGAACCATAGCTTCAAAGGCATCGGTATTCTTTTTGATTGCCTCGCCGCGTTCAAGCTTGCCGTTTTGCATATCACGGGCAAGATTCATACGGGTCACGTTATATTCCTGCATGAGAGCGGCGGCGGTCTCGTCTTGACTTTGCAAAAGCTCCGCCTCCTTAAACTTCTTCATTTCCCCGGAGGCGGCAAGCGCCTCGCCAAGCTCTCTGGCTTTTTCCATTACATCTGACATTTTAATTACTTCCTTTCTGAAAAACAATATGAATAATTCAAAATGCAAAAGCATTTTGTACCTTACCTATTCCCCATTACTTATTACCTGTCTGAATTTATTCAGACCAATTCCCCGTTTAAGCTCCAGGTCATGGCTTCGGTTATTTTTACGTCTACATACTTTCCTATGAGGTCGGGACTGCCCTTGAAATTAACGATTTTTGAGCTGTCGCAACGCCCCGAAAGAACGGTTTCGTCCTTTATGCTCTTACCCTCGACAAGTACGGTCCGGACGGTACCGACGTATGCGTCGTTTTTGCGCTTTGAGATCTCATTTTGCACCTTTAAAAGACGGTTGAAATTCCTGCGTATCTGATCCTCCGTAAGCACAAAATCAAGCTTTGCCGCAGGAGTACCCTCACGCCTTGAATAAATAAAGGAATAGATATGGTCAAATTCAACCTCCCTTAATACCTTCAGGGTGTCCTCAAAATCCTCATTCGTTTCGGTCGGGAATCCGACGATAACGTCGGAGGACAGGGAAATATCGGGTATTTTTTCCTTTATTTTGCGTATTTTTTCAAGATACTCATCCCTTGTATAACGCCTGTTCATCGCCTTTAAAACGCTGTCGCTCCCCGCCTGGAACGGCAGATGCAGCTGATGACATACCTTGTCACATTCCGCCATGGCGCAGATCAGATCATCGGACAGATCCTTTGGGTGGGAGGTCATAAACCGTATCCGCTTAACGCCCTCTATGCCGTTTACCGTTCTTAAAAGCTTCGCAAAATCCATATCAGCGTCAAGATCCTTGCCGTAGGAATTTACATTCTGTCCCAAAAGCGAGATCTCGGAGCAGCCGCTCTTTACAAGCTCCTTTATCTCGTTTATGATATCGGTGCTTTTGCGGCTTCTTTCCCTGCCCCGCACATACGGGACTATGCAATAGCTGCAAAAATTATTGCACCCGAACATTATCGAAACCCACGCCTGATATTTACTCTCATGCATGGTCGGGATATCCTCGGCAACGGTCCCGTCGCAGTTTTCGATATCAAATACCGCTTTTTTCCTGTGCATAGCCTCGTAAAGAAGCTTCGGCATACGGTAAAGAGCGTGCGTTCCGAATACAAGATCCACGTGGCGGTGTACCTTCTTTATCTTCTGTGCTATATGCTCCTGCTGTACCATACAGCCGCAGACGGCAACCGTCATATCGCCGCCTCTTTCCTCCTTGATGTGCTTTAAAAGCCCGAGTCTTCCGAACACCTTTTGCTCCGCATTCTCCCTTACCGCACAGGTGTTATATACTACAAGATCAGCCGCCTCTTCGTTATCCACGAACAAAAATCCGCATTCGGCAAGCATGCCCCGTATGCGCTCCGTGTCGTTTTCGTTCTGCTGACAGCCGTAGGTCTTTGTACAAGCCGTTCTCGCCCTGCCGTAGGTCATGGCAAAAAGGTCGTTTTCTTCCTTGATTTTTGCCATAA
>CACZPW010000096.1 GCA_902783115.1 uncultured Ruminococcus sp.
AGAGAAGCGTTGCCATCATTTCCGGAGTATATTCATCAACATACTTCGGCACCTCCGGTCTTGTCCCGACAAAGCTCATATCGCCCATAATAAGGTTAAATATCTGAGGCAATTCATCAAGCCTGACTTTCCTTAGCAGTCTACCGACCCTTGTAATCCTTTTATCGGCTTTTGTGGTTACCTGCGTACCCAAGGCTTCGGCGTTTACAACCATTGTCCTGAACTTGAAAATCCTGAACCTTTTGCCGTTAGCTGTAACTCTTTCTTGTTTGAAAAGCACAGGTCCTTTTGAGTCAAGCTTTATCATAACGGCAATGATTAACATCACCGGCAACAGGACTGCCGCTGTGCATATACCGATCAAAAGATCAAATATACGCTTTACAACAATCGAATATTTTCTCTCAGACAATGCTTCATAATAATTTCTTACCGCATCATTCTTCATGGCTTGCGGCATATCCTCCCATGCCGTAAGCCTAAGCATTATATATCTCCTTAAACTTATCTGTTACATATATCACATCTTCCTCGCTCATTTTTGTGTTAAGCGGAAGAGTTATTTCATTTAAAAAGTATGAATACGCATTAGGATAATCATTTATATCAAAACCAAGCTTTTTATATCCCGTATGCATGGGCAACGGTTTATAATGAACATTAGTCGCAATACCCTGTTTTGCCATTTTTATTATGAATTCATCCCGGAAAGCTCTATCCTTGCCGTCAAGCCTTAAAATATACAGATGACCGCTGCCGGAATGTGACTGGTCATAATGACTTAAAACGGATACATTCATGTCTTTGAACGCATTATCATAAATTTCTATGTATCTTTTGCGTTTTTGCAGGATTCCCTCATATCTTTCAAGCTGTGCAAGACCTACCGCCGCGGCAATATCAGTCATATTACACTTATACCACGGTCCGACAATATCATATTCCCACGCACCAAGCTGGGTTTTTGACAACGCATCTTTGGACTGACCGTGAAGAGACAATAATTGATACTGTTTGTAAATATCTTCATCATCAATGCCGCCAATCTTTTTCCATGTTACGGCTCCGCCCTCTGCGGTAGTAAGATTTTTAACCGCATGAAATGAAAATGTTGTAAAATCTGCAACAGCGCCGCTTCTGTTCCCTTTCCGGGAAGCACCAAAGCTGTGTGCGCCATCCGCAACTACCGCCACTCTGCCTATAGCCGACTGGATTTGGTTTGAAGGCTTAAATAATCCTCTTTTACTCTCAACCAATTCAAAAAGCTTATCATAATCACACATTATCCCTGCAATATCAATGGGAATGATCGCTTTTGTTCTGTCAGTAATAGCCGCATCAAGCTTGTCCATATCCATTTCCAACGAATCCGGTGCTGTGTCAACCATAATCGGAGTTGCACCTAAATGTATTATGGGACTGCATGATGCAGTATATGTATAAGCAGATGTTACTACCTCATCTCCGGGACCTATTCCTAAAATCCTTAAAGTCATTTCAAGACATGCAGTAGCTGAGCTAAGGCAGACCGCTTTATCTACTCCGCAATACTGCGCAATTTCTCTTTCAAATTGCTTTGTTTTCGGTCCTGTTGTTATCCAGCCTGATTTTAACGCATCTGCTACAATTTCAATCTCTCTCTCTGTCATGTCAGGCGGAGAAAACGGAATGTTCCTTACCATAATTACTCCTACTGTCTCTCAATCTTTCCTTTTATATGTATCGACAACCTGTTCCATTGCCTGTTTTACTGTTTCGGGATTGCCGGTTTCCACGGCGGCACGCAGAATCTCAAGCTTTTCCTGTATCTGCTGCCTGTCCACCTCAGCGGGCTTCCCGATAAAAATCTTCCTGTGTGCGGTTTCCTTAAGTCCCTCTTCGTCCATCAAAAGCTCCTCATAGAGCTTTTCGCCCGGCCGTAAACCGACCTCGACAATTTCAATGTCAATATCAGGCCTGTAGCCCGACAGCCTTATAAGGTTCTTCGCCAAATCATAAATTTTAACCGGCTCGCCCATATCAAGGACGAACACTTCGCCACCCTTTGCGTAGCTTGCCGCCTGTAACACAAGCTGGCACGCCTCCGGAATGGTCATAAAATACCTTGTTATCCTCTTATCCGTAACCGTCACCGGTCCGCCCGCTTCGATCTGCCGCTTGAAAAGCGGTATAACGCTTCCGTTTGAGCCTAAGACATTACCAAATCTTACCGCAACGAACTCGGTTTGTGAGTCCTGCTGCATACACTGCACGATCATCTCGCAAAATCTCTTTGTTGCGCCCATAACGTTTGTCGGATTGACAGCCTTGTCCGTAGAGATCATAACAAATCTCTTTACTCCGAACTTATCGGCACATTTTGCAACATTAAGCGTTCCGAAAATATTATTTTTCACAGCCTCGCCCGGACTTACCTCCATAAGCGGAACATGCTTGTGTGCAGCAGCATGGAAAACGATATACGGCCTGTATTTTTCAAACACGCTTTCAAGCCTGTCCATATCCCGCACCGATGCGATTATCACCTCGGGCTTATTGTCGGGATACTGCCTGTTAAGCTCCATCTGCAGCTCATAGGCACTGTTCTCGTAAATATCCAATACCACCAAGGTCTGAGGCGAATACTTCATTATCTGGCGGCAAAGCTCAGAGCCTATCGAGCCGCCGCCGCCGGTCACAAGCACTACCTTGCCGGTTATAAACGCGCCTATGCCGGAATTGTCAAGCTCTATGGTATCCCTTGCCAAAAGATCCTCTATCTGAACATTTCTGATCTTGCTTGACAGATTATCCTCGTCTATCATCTGATCGACGCTCGGAAGCGTCTTTATTTTGCACTTTGTCTTACTTGCGATCTCGACTATCTCTCTCCAAACCGCCTGCGGAGCGGAAGGCATGGCTATCAATATTTCGTCCACCGCATACTGCCGGCAAAGCTTCGGAATATCGAATCTGTCTCCCAAAACCTTTACGCCGTTAAACTGTATATTCTTTTTTGTGGGATCGTCGTCCACAAAGCCTACGATATCATAATTGAGATTCCTGTTATTTGCTATATCCTTTATAACGATCGACGCGGCGGCGCCCGCACCGACTATAAGCACCGTTGTTTTATCTCCTGTCGATGTGACGCGGTTTCTGTAAATCTCGTTTAAAACCCTCACGGACATCCTTATAACAACAATACCGATCGACGCAATACCTGCTGTACAGACAAGGTACTTGAAATAGAATTCATGCAATACCCAACGGTCTGCGACGATCGAAATACTGCCGGCTATGAGGCACGCCTCACTGAGCTTTATATAGTCCTTTACTCCCGCATGGATCCACAGCGTATTGTATGCTCCCGATATGTAAAGTGCGGACACGTAAACAACGGCTGTCACTATTATACCCACAAAATTGTGCAGCATATTGTGTACAACCTGATATACATCCTGTACAAGCAGTCCTGTAGCAAAAAAAGCAAGTACGATTATGAAGATATCAAAAATGAACAAATATCTGTTTCTGATAACAGAATTTATATTCTGCTCTTCGACAAACACAGACTCATTCTCCTTTTGCATTTTTCAAAACCCCAACATAAATTCTATACCGTGTACTGCGCCGCAGAGCCATCCGTTTACACAAACGGCTGCGCACCGTAAAACATCGCACAACGGCAGTATTTTATTACAGTCTACCACATATTCCGTGCAAATGCAAGCATTTTTTATTGTCAATTTGTGTAATTTACGTGTAATTTGTTGCCGATCCCGCATAAATACATAAAATTTACTCAAAAAAGCATTGTATTACACTCCAATTACAGAAAATTTATATATTTTTTGTAATTTTCTTATTTTAATTGCTTTTTTCTTTTTTTTCTGATATACTAAGTAGGATAGATTTATTCCGTTTACATATGGATATTTTTTCATCGGATGATTACGCTAAAAATTACGAAGGAGTGTTTTTTTTGGAGAAGCTTTTGGTTACCGGCGGGACTCCGCTAAGCGGCGAAGTTGCAATAAGCGGCGCAAAGAATGCGGCTGTTGCCATTATTCCGGCATGCATCCTTATAAAAGCACGGTGCAGACTTGAAAATGTACCCAACATCAAGGATGTAAAGCTATATCTTAAAATTTTACAGAATTTACACGCCGAAATCGAGTACGTTGACGAACACACAGTTGATATAGATTGTACGAATGTCGATTCCTATGAGCCCTTTGGCGACCTTACCCGCAGAATGCGCGGTTCAAGCTATCTTATGGGTGCGCTTTTGGGGCGTTTCGGTCAGTTTTCGGTCGATCCACCGGGCGGATGCGATTTCGGGACAAGACCTATAGACCAGCACATAAAAGGCTTTGAAGCGCTTGGTGCGTCTGTCAGTGTTGAAAGAGGAATGATTATCGGCTCTACCGTGTCGTCTTTGAGCGGCGGCAACATCTATTTTGACGTTGTCACAGTCGGTGCTACTATAAACGCAATATTGGCGGCGGCGACCGTTCCGGGCACTACCACTATAGAGAATGCGGCAAAGGAGCCGCATATAGTTGACCTTGCAAACTTTTTGAATGCCATGGGCGCAAATATACGCGGTGCGGGCACCGACACGATAAAAATAAAGGGCGTGAGTGCGGATTCGCTTCACGGCGGAATATATACCATTATCCCCGACCAGATAGAGGCGGGCACATTCATGGTTGCGGCGGCGGCTACAAAGGGCGACGTTACAATTACAAACGTGATACCCCGCCACCTTGAAATAATAGGCTCAAAGCTTCAGCAGACGGGTGTACGGGTGGAATACGGCGTGGATTCCGTGCGTGTTACCGCTAACGGCGACAGGACGTTAAGACCTATCAATTTTACGGCACTGCCGTATCCGGGTTTCCCGACAGATATGCAGCCCCAGCTCGTAACGTACCTTTCGACCATAAAAGGCACATCGACGGCAAGGGAGGCTGTATGGGACAACCGCTTCAGATATGTAAGCGAGCTTAAACGTATGGGCGCGACCATACGGGTTGAAGGTCAGCTTGCGATAATCGACGGAGTCGATCATCTGTATTCGGCGCACGTAAAGGCTACGGATTTAAGAGCGGGCGCGGCCATGATAATAGCCGGACTTATGTGTGACGGAGTCACGCACATATCGGAGATATACCATATCGACCGCGGGTATGAGAATTTTGAAAACAAATTCATAGCCCTCGGCGGAAAAATCGAGCGGGTCAGAGTCGATGACGATGACGAGCTTATATAAATAAAATGTATAAAGAGGGTGTTGTACTTTTGAGCAATGCCCTCGTTTGAGGTTATATGATTACTTTTGCATCACTTATAAGCGGATCATCGGGGAATTCCACCCTCATATCCGACGGAAAAACTCACATTTTAACCGACTGCGGAATGTCGGGCGCAAGGCTTAAGGCGTCTTTGTCATCATTCGGCTTATCACCCAATAATCTGTCGGCTGTTTTAATAACGCATGAGCATATAGACCATGTACGGGGCGTCGGTGTTATCGCGAGGCGGTACGGCACTCCCTTATACGGAACGGAAAAGACCTTGCAGAATCTTAACTGTGGGGCGATCGACGATTCACTTATACATACGGTAGAGCCCGATACGGATTTTGAGATAGGCTCCTTCGGCGTGAAGGTGTTTTCCCTGCCCCACGATGCGGCGGATCCCGTCGGCTATTCATACTTTTCACAGGGCGAAAAGCTGTCTGTGGCAACGGATATCGGTCATATCAACGACTATATCCTGTCCAATATCCTCGGCAGTACAAGAGTCCTGCTCGAATCAAATCACGACGTGGATATGCTTCAATGCGGTCCGTATCCGTTTTCGCTGAAGCAGCGGATACTGAGCGATGTCGGGCATCTTTCAAACGAAAATGCGGCGATAACGGCGTATAGGCTGATAGAATCGGGCACAAGGAGCATTACCCTTGGGCATTTGTCAAACGAGAATAACAGGCCGGAGATAGCGCATCTTGAAACGTATAACTATCTGACGCAAAAAGGTGTAAAGGTCGGTCGGGATATGAGCCTGCAGATTGCAAAGCGGTATGAGGTAACTGATATAAGATGAACATTACTTTGATATGCGTTGGTAAAATAAAGGAAAAATATTTTACCGATGCAATAGGTGAATATTTAAAGCGGCTCCAAAGATTTGCAAAGGTCAATATTGTAGAGATTCCCGATGAAAGGATCCCCGATAACGCGTCGAAAAAAGAAGAGGAAAAGATAAAACAGACCGAGGGCGAAAAGATTTCGGCAAAAATACCGGACGGCGCATACGTCATTTCAATGTGCATCGAGGGCGAGCCTGTTTCCTCAACAGGGCTTGCGGATAAGCTTTCGGATATTTCGATGCTAAAAAGCCGTATAGCCTTTATAATCGGCGGCTCCCTCGGACTTTGGGACGCTATAAAGGATCGCTCCGATATGAAAATGAGCTTCGGAAAGATAACGCTTCCGCATCAGCTTATGAGAGTGGTACTGTGCGAGCAGATATACCGTGCCTTTAAGATAAACAATAACGAAAGCTATCATAAATGATAAAAACCGGATGCATAAACCGCCGGCGGCAGTTTTATGCATCCGGTTTTGTCTGCGCTTTATCAAAACCGCATCAGACCTTTGCGTATACCTGCGGTTTCAATACTCCCACATACGGGAGACTTCTGTATTTTTCGGCAAAATCAAGCCCGTACCCTACCAGGAACTCATCGGGTACCTCCTTGCCGATATATTTGACGTCGACGTCTATTTCACGTCTTGACGGCTTTGAAAGCAGGGTACAGATATTAACGCTTGCGGCGCCGCGCTCCTCAAGCAGCTTATGGATATTGAACAGGGTTTTTCCGCTGTCGATAATATCCTCGATAATAATTATGTGCTTACCCTCCGCACGGGAGTCAAGATCCTTCTTTATTTTGATAATGCCCGAGGATTTCGTTCCCTCGCCGTAGCTTGACGCCTGAATGAAATCAAGGCGAAGCGGAACGCTTATGCACCTTATAAGATCAGCGGCAAAAACCATTGAGCCTTTCAGTATAACGACCACCAGAATTTCTTTGCCCGCATAATCGCGGCTTATCTCGCCGCCCAGTCTTTCACAAATCTCTTTGATCTCCTCTTTGTCGACAAAAACCTCTTTTATATCATCGTGTACCATGGTTAAACTCCCCCTTGCAGTATTATTTGTTATATTGTACCACAAATATTTTGATATTTTAACCCCCTTTTTTAATTTTTTTCTGTTTTTTTGCAAATGCTATATGAATAACGGATAAAACGGGAGGAAATTATGAAAAAGCTGTTGATTTTTATCGTTTTTCTGATTTTTGATATAAAAGCGTTTGCCTATGATAACAAGAACATTTTAGAGCCGCTTATAAAAAGCTATCCATACCCCGCCATACGCATTGATACGGCAAAAATGACGGAGTTTCTGCTTGCCGTATGCGACGTTACGGATTTTGACATAAACGGCTATGATACCGATAAGCTGTACCGCCATGTTCTTTACACTCACGCAAAGCTTGCGCCGCTTACGTCCGGCAAGCCGCACGATATAGCGGTTGACAATATGCACTATGCCGACGCCGCATACATCGACCGGATAATTACGGATATATTCGGAATAAAGCCCTATCACCCGCCCTTTGCCCTGCTTGTGGACAAGGGCTTTTGCTACCGTAACGGCAGATATATGTACACAGACGGTTTCAGCGCAGACTACAGCACAAAAATAAATAAAATCACAGCCGCCCTCGACCTTGGCAGCGGAGTTGTTTATGTGATATTTGACGATACCTACACGGAAAACGGCATAAGCGAAAATGAAATAAGCTATGCCGTAGTCGATACAAAAAATACGCCTTACAGGCTTTTGTGCCTTAAAATGGGCGGCACTCTTCCCGATATAAACGGGCTTTTTGCATATACGGCAAATACCGACAGTGTAAAAACCGTCTTCCCTCTGCCGCGTTTTATCGGTCTGATCGCGGCTTTTACGGCAGCCGGCGTTTTTATGATTTAAGGTTAAAATTAGTTAAACATCATATAAAATAAATTTTCCCGGTTTTATATATTGTAGAATTTCCACAAAATTCTTGACATTGATCCCGCATCTGTGATATAATGAATAGGATAGTAAGCATATAACATAAGGAGGATCAAAATATGTTAGTAAACACAAAAGCAAGGGTTGGTGTGTTCTCCATAGCGTTGGGCGCATACTTACCCCAGTTCCCGTCACTGGTACCCGAATTTGAGAGCCAGTATGCGGCATTCAAGGAAAGCCTGCCCGGCTCTGTCGAAATAATCGACGGCGGTATGGTAACGACCAAGGAGCAGGCAATGGCGGCAGGCGACAAGTTCCGCGCGGCGGATGTTGACCTTGTTATTCTGCAGCTTCTCACCTATGCAACCTCGTACAATATGTTGCCTGCGGTCCGCGACCTTGATGTACCTGTTGTGCTTGTAAACATTCAAAAGAAAAAGGCGCCCGATTATGCAAATACAGATACTCCCACATGGCTCGGTGAGCTGTATGCCTGCGGTGCGGTAGGCGAAATGGTAGCGGATCTTGAGCGTGCAGGAAAGCGCCACGCAGTAATAACCGGTGTTGTTGAGGGTGGCGATCCGTATGTACAGGCAGAGATAGAGGATTGGTGCAAGGCCGCACAGGTAAGACGCCGTTTCCGTGATACAAACCTCGCTCAGATAGGAAGACCGTACCCCGGTATGATGGATTTATACAGAGATGAAACAAATCTCTATCACAGAATGTTCCTTTACACCAAGCAGTTTGACTGGGAAAAGATGTGGGCAATAGCTGATGATATTAC
>CACZPW010000097.1 GCA_902783115.1 uncultured Ruminococcus sp.
CCCATTACAAGCTCTACAATGTCAAGTGAATCTGCACCCAAGTCATCAATAAAGGATGCATCCATTGTTACATCGTCTTCCTCAACACCAAGCTGATCAACGATTACCGACTTTACTCTTTCTAAAATTTCCTCCATGCCTACTGCACCTCCTTTCGATGTAGCTATATATAAATCTAACAGAATTATATACCAATGTCAACCGTTTAAGTGATATTATACGAACTTTTATGCATTAAATACCATTTTTGACTGTCACATATGCAGTCCGCCGTCAATATTTATCACCTGTCCCGTAACGTACGAGGACATATCCGACGCCAAAAATGCGACCACGTCGGCAACCTCGTCAACCGTTCCGAACTTTGCAAGCGGAATCGCCTTGAAGTATTCGTTCTTTATTTCGTCCGTCAGCTTATCCGTCATTGCGGACGCTATAAAGCCGGGCGCAACCGCATTACAGCGGATGCCTCTTGATGCAAACTCCTTCGCCGTCGTTTTTGTAAGAGCGATAAGTCCGCCCTTTGACGCGCTGTAATTTGCCTGTCCCGCATTGCCCATGACTCCCACAACGGAGGCGATATTCACTATCGCGCCGCTTCTTTGCTTCATCATCGGCTTTGCGACCGCCTTTATGCAGTTGAACGCACCCTTCAAATTTATATCCATTACAAGATCCCAGTCCTCCTCGCTCATTCTGAGCATCAGTCCGTCCCTTGTAACGCCTGCGTTGTTTACAAATATGTCTATCCTGCCAAATCTTTCCATAGCGGCGTTTATAAGAGCGTTTACATCGTCCGTTTTCCTTACGTCGCCTCTTACAACTATCGCATCAACGCCCATCGCCTTTAATTCATTTACAGTATCGTCGGCATAGTCAGAGCCGGGTATATCGTTTACCACGATGTTTGCGCCGTACGATGCAAGCTTTATGGCAATAGCCTTGCCTATGCCCCTGCCGGAGCCTGTAATAACCGCCGTTCTTCCCTTTAACATATCAAACTCTCTCCTTTAATATCAGATACCCAAGCCTTCAAGCGTCTTTTCAAGCGACGCCATATCCTCAACATTATAGCTTGCCTTTGTCTTATCTATTCTTCTTAAAAATCCGCTGAGTGTTTTTCCGGGTCCGATCTCGATAAATGTATCGACTCCGTCCGCTATCATTTTTCTGATGGTGTCCTCCCACCTGACGGACGATGATACCTGGCGTACCAAAAGCGGTTTTATATCGTCCTTTGACGGAACGTAATCCGCCGTTACGTTTGTGATAACGGGTATCTGCATATCCGATACCTCGACCGTATCAAGCTCCTTTTCAAGCTTTTTACCCGCACCCTCGAGCATAGAACAGTGGAACGGTGCCGAAACAGGCATAATAAGTGCTCTTTTTGCGCCCTTTTCCTTTGCAAGCTCGCAGCATTTTTCCACAGCCTTTACCCCGCCCGATACGACGATCTGTCCCGGGCAGTTGAAGTTTGCGGGAGAGCATACGCCAAGCCCCGACGCTTCATTGCAAACAGCTATCACATCGGCCGTTTCAAGTCCTATTATCGCAGCCATTGCGCCAACGCCGAGAGGAACCTCCTCCTGCATATATTTACCGCGCTTTTTAACAAGTCTTACCGCATCCGGAAAACTCATTGAGCCCGACGCTATATGCGCCGTGTATTCGCCGAGGCTAAGACCTGCCGCAACGTCAGCCTTTACGCCCTTTTCCTCCAACACCCTCAGAGCCGCCGTACTCACCGTAACAATTGTAGGCTGGGTATTTTCGGTTATCTTTAAGGTTTCCTCATCACCGTTAAATATCATATCCTCTATATCAAAGCCAAGTGATAGGGAGGCTTCCTTAAACACTTCCCTTGCGCAGTCAAAATTATCGAAAAGCTCTTTTCCCATGCCTACCGTCTGGGCACCCTGACCTGCAAACAAAAACGCCGTTTTTCCCATATCGCACCCTCCTTTTATCAGTTGATTTGAAGCTTATCCGCAATATCCGCAAGGATCGCGTCAATATCTTCAAAATAGCTCTTTATAATATCCGCACACGGCTCTATCTTATCTACCATAGCCGCACTCTGACCTGCCATCAATGAACCCGTCTGCGTATCGCCGTCCATAAACGCGCGGCGCAGACCGCCCACTCCGAGCTGCTCTATTTCCTCTGCCGAGGCGCCCTCTTTTTCAAGACGTATATATTCTCTTGTGAGCTTGTTCTTCAGTGCTCTTACCGGCGCGCCCGTCGAACGCCCCGTTACTACTGCGTCTCTGTCCTTTGCCTTTATTACCGCCTGCTTGTAGTTATCATGCGCTATACATTCGTCCGAGCATATAAATCTTGTTCCTACCTGTATACCCTCTGCGCCCAATGCCATAGCCGCAACCATTCCTCTTTTATCCGCAAAGCCGCCGGCAGCAATAACGGGAATATCAACGGCGTCTGCCACCTGCGGAACAAGCACCATAGTCGTAAGCTCGCCTATATGTCCGCCCGCCTCGGTACCCTCGGCGATAACCGCATCTGCACCGTCCTTTTCCATTTTCTTAGCCATTGCCACCGATGCAACAACAGGGCATACCTTAATGCCCGCATTTTTAAGGGCTTCCATGTATTTACCCGGGTTCCCTGCGCCCGTTGCGACTACCGCAGGCTTTTCCTCGATTATTACCTGCATTACCTCGTCGGCAAACGGCGACATAAGCATAACGTTTACGCCAAACGGCTTATCTGTAAGAGCGCGGCATTTTTTTATCTGCTCACGCACCGCCTCGGCAGGTGCACCGCCTGCGGCTATTATTCCCAAGCCGCCGCCGTTTGAAACTGCCGCCGCAAGCTCCGCTGTGGCTACCCACGCCATTCCGCCCTGGAATACGGGATATTTTATGCCAAGCATTTTGCATATTCTTGTACTCATTCTCTCTCCTCCTCTTTCGCTGCAAACAGCAGACTTTTCTTTATATCCTCGCAAATGTTTGTTTCAACCGTTTTTTTAGCCTGAATTATCGCCGAATACACAGCCTTTTCATCGGATGCGCCATGTCCCTTTATAACGGGCTTATTTACGCCCAAAAGCGGCGCGCCGCCGTATTCTCTGTAATCCATGCGTTTTCTGAGCTTTTTTATACCGCCAAAGGCAAACAGTGCGCCTATTTTTGCCGGGATACTTGCCGTAAACATATCCTTTATCGCTTCGCCTATGAAGCTTCCCATACCCTCTACGGTCTTTAGCACGACATTCCCGACAAATCCGTCGCAGGCTATGACGTCGACCTCGCCGTTCATTACGTCCCTGCCCTCGACATTTCCGCAAAAGTTTAACGGCGCTTCCTTTAAGTACGGATACGTCTTTTTGGTAAGCTCGTCGCCCTTGCCCTCTTCTTCACCGTTTGACAAAAGCCCGACCGACGGGTCGGCAATGCCGAACACGTTCTTCATATATATACTTCCCATTATCGCAAACTGGACAATGTTTTGCGGTCTGCAATTTGTGTTCGCGCCCATATCTATAAGCATCACGGGACCTTTTTTGGCAGGCAGTACCGTACCTAAGGCAGGTCTTAAAATTCCCTTTATCCTGCCGACAATGAGCAATCCCGCCACAAGCAGAGCGCCGGTATTCCCCATTGAAAGCATTGCATCGCCCCTATTATCCTTTAACATATTTGCCGCCACAACAAGGGATGAGTTCTTTTTTGAACGCACCGCCTTTGTCGGCTCCTCGTAATTTGTTATCACATCATCGGCGTTTACCGTTTCAAGCATATCGTGGGGATAATCGTATTTTTGAAGCTCCTTTGATATTTCGCTCTCCCTGCCGACCAAAACTATGCCGATACCAAGCTCCTTTACCGCCCTCACAGCCGCCATAACCGGAGCTTTGGGCGCATTGTCGCCGCCCATCGCGTCAATAATTATCTTCATCCGATATCACCCTTACCGTGAGGTATCAAAAGTGAAAATTTGCCCCTGAAAACCTCCTTAAGATTTGCTTTTATCAGCACATGGACTATATACTCATAGTCCTTTATCCGTATTACCTCCGACCTTGCGACCAATCTGTCGCCCTTTCTGGCAATATTTGTATACTTTATATTTGCAACCTTGACAACCGCCGCCTTTGCGTCTATAACGTCAACGGCAAGCTCCTCTGCAAGAGCGTAAAGGCTTTGTCCCTTGATGATATCCGTACCTTCAAAGGTCATACTGTTGTCGGTCTTTAAAACCGCAACGCCGTCATGCAAAAGGTTTAAGTCAAGTATCTCCGCTCTTTCCGCATCACTTGCCCCCTGTGCAACCGATTTTACCCGTTCCCTATATTCCGCTATGCCAAGCTCGGCACGGTCAATACGAATAGTGGAAACGCTCACATTACATTCGTTTGCAAGCTCCTCATCCTTTAAGAACGGATTTTCCTTTATTTTTTCAAGCAAAAGTGCATGACGTTCTTCTTTTTTCATAGCAGCTTTTCCCATTTTGACAAAATTCTTTCTTAATATTCGTACCAATTATTAGTAGCTGGTAATAATTTCATACTACGCATATTATAAACCATTATTTTTTTCATTGCAACATCTATTTGCATGCGGGAAAAAAATTGTAGGATTGCACAAAAAATATTGTGCTTTGATATTCAAAATATACAAAATATAGTGCATGCGCAAAAAAAATATACCGTATTTTGATGTATGCTGTCAAAAAAATTCGGACTGTACAAGCGGCGGATTTTGGTATATAATAGCGTTTGAGGTGTTGAAATTGAAAACTGCCGCAATTATTGCAGAATACAATCCGTTTCACAACGGGCATAAGTATCAGATTGACAGATTAAAAGAAAAAAATATGCGTGTGGTTGCCATTATGAGCGGCAGCTTTGTTCAGCGCGGCGATATTGCGGTTTTTGATAAATTTACACGCGCAAAGGCGGCTGTTTTATGCGGCTGTGACCTTGTTTTAGAGCTTCCGGTATGCTGTTCTTTAAACAGCGCGAAAAATTTTGCAAAGGGCGCCGTGTCTATACTTGACAGCTCACGGGTCATAGATACGCTTTGTTTCGGTGCGGAATGTGATGATATAAACAGGCTGTTTGAGCTTTCAGATACGCTTTTGAACGAGCATGGCGGTATTTCCCAAAAGATAAAGGAATATAACGCTCTGGGCTACAGCTTTCCAAACGCTCTTTCCCTTGCCTACGACGGCGTTATCGATACGTCGATACTAAAACAGCCCAACAATATTCTTGCTCTTGAATATATCATGGCAATATCACGCCTAAATTCCGGGATAGAGCCCATGCTGATACAAAGAAAAGGCGCATATCACGACGCTTTTGAAAATTCAGGCGACATAGCCTCCGCCTCGCATATACGGAGCATTATAAAAGGCGGCGGCGATTATTCGGCGTTTGTTCCGAAAAACGTTTATGAGCTGTACAAAGACGCCGATATTTATGATATAAGCAGTCTTGACACGCTTATATGCGGATATTTACGGCTTATAAAAAGCGATAGCCTGGAAAAAATAAACGATGTGTCCGAGGGGCTGCATAACAGGATAAAAAAAGCGGCGGGAAAATATTCCTCGTTTTCGGATATTGCTATGTGCGCAAAATCAAAGCGCTATACCCTATCAAGAATAAGAAGGGTGATACTCTCCGCGATTTTGGGCTTTGAGGGCATGGAGGAAACAGACTATATCCGCCCACTTGCAATGAACGCCACAGGCGCTGAAATTTTGCGGGAGATAAAGAAAAAGTCAGATATGGATATAATAACAAAAGCGTCGGCATACAAAGGTAAAAATCCGATGTTTC
>CACZPW010000098.1 GCA_902783115.1 uncultured Ruminococcus sp.
AACATGAGCAAACAAAAAACGATACTAAGTACAAGCGCGACGGTCTTCTTCATGATCCCACATTCCTCCTACTGTTATTATCACCTTGCCAATTATAATATTCTGTTTCATTACATTGCAGAGTGTCAAGGCATATAACGCCTTCCCTTCTTTCCAAAACCGGAACCTTTCCGCCCTCAACATAATTCACAGAAGAATAGCCTATCTCGTTATCACTCTCAGTTGGCTCATATTTCGTATAAACGATCTGTGTTCTATTGACCATATACTCTTCACTGATACCATCGTTTGAATACACGGTCACATAAGAATATGTCGGATATGAGCCGCCCTTGCTGGCATATGGGAAAAGATATGTCTTGTTCTGAATAACTAAAGATTGGTGAACAACTTAAAAATTTATTCTTTAACGACAAAAACAACACAGTTGTTTTCATTTACCTGTACTGTCAGAGAATTCCCTTCGATTTTTACGAGCAGTTTGTTTTGATTGCCACTCTTGCTCAATGAGTAAGTGCCGTCACCGTTATCTTCAACTGAACCGCTATAGGTCCTTTTCTCGGTAATGTTTAATGTAAAAGTCTTTCCGTCAGTTTTAAAGTGCGGAATTTTGGGATCATCTTCTTTATCGGTTGACAGGCGGGGGACATACTTTCCGCCGCTTACAGCATGATCATAGATCCACTCTGAAGTTATAGGTGCCTTGTCGGCTCCTGCATTAACTTTACTGTCTTCTTTCCTGGCTAAGCACGCGGCGCAAGCGGCCAAAATCAGAGCGCACATTATAACTGCACAGACCTTTTTGCATGTATTGACCATATGATCTCATCTCCTTTTACACATTCTGAATATAATTATATCACGCTGATTTCAAGCTATTGGCCTTTCAATAGTATTTCAGTTTTTGCTATTAAACCTTTTCAAAGCACGTTTATTATGGATTGAACATATAGAGTAGTCTGTACGAAGTTACTCAACTGCCAATCCGTTATTGATCAGCCATTCAACTCCGGATTCCGACTGCTCCACCCCCGGATTCCGATTGACCATAACAACGGCAGCTTCACCTGTGCGGTAATTGAACTTCAATCTCGATTGACCGTTCTCGCCCCAACCGCTAATGCTGAGCTTGTTCTCGCCATCCATGAAAACGCCAAGGCCTGCCCAGGGGAATCTCTCTGAAGGAGTAGCCATTTCCATAGCGGTTTTTGCCTGAATCAAGGCGCCATCTCCATTACATGCTTTTGTGAATTCTTTTGCGATCACGAGAAGATCTTTCGGAGTTGACCACAGTCCTGATGCCGCGAGATCGGGCATTTGCGGGTATTTTCCCGGAATAACCTGACCGGTTTCATCATATCCTGTTGCCATGATGTTTTTCTGCTCATAAAGAGAGAGATTCGCGAGTGATGCAAAGAATGTATTGTTCAGACTTAATGGTCTAAAAACAGACTCATAAGCAATAACTTCAAATGGCTTTTGCTTGAGGTCTTCTAACAGTATTTGCAAAACGCAGAAACCGGCATCCGAGTATTCAAACTCAGTTCCATAAGGATTATTTTCGAGCGCCGGGCGGTTGTTATAAGAAGTCTTGCCATCGAGCACATCCAAAAGACTGACGGGCGGATCACTTCTGCGGAGACCATAAAAACCGTCTTCACCGTCAATGATCCCCGAGGTGTGACTCAGAAACGACCGCATGGGTGCATCGCTCTCATTTCCTGATGGTGTAAGGAACTTCCACTTTCGAAGGTAAAGATTGATGGGCTTGTCGATATCGATATGGCCCTGCTCGTATTCTTTCATTACACAGATCGCAGTAATGAACTTTGATATTGAGCAGGCAGGAAAGGCTGTGTTCTCATCGACCGGCACATTCGCTTCTTTGTCTGCGAAGCCAAAGCACCTTGTCGTGACTGTTCCTGCTATATCTCTATATGCACAGCTTATTCCGGGAAATCTTTTCTTGATGGTTTCTAAATCATTCATGGTAGATAATCCTATTAAAAGTTTATCGTCTAACGCCTTCATTGTACCAAATTGCAAACTAATCAAATACGGAAGGCAGGTAACAAAAAAACTATACTGGCGTAAAATGTCGGTTCGAACTCCAGACCCCTTGATTAAAAGCCAGCCCTCCCGCCGCTCGCAGCTCTACAAACTTCTTCGAAATCGCCTTATTTTATTGGG
>CACZPW010000099.1 GCA_902783115.1 uncultured Ruminococcus sp.
ATATGAGCCGTCCGCATTCCTCGGTTTTGTGCTTGCGCCCACTGCCTTCACATTTAATACCGTGAGCCCGTTATAAAGCCCGGGCAGGGCTTTTATATGGTGAAATACCCCATCGCTTTGCCGTATTCCACGCTCTCCCGCCTTTACTGGTATCAACGCCCGCTTTGAGCTTATGCTTTTGCCGTCATAGGTGCAAACCGAGGTCGTGTAATTGCTTGTATCAAATCCCAAATACATTTTTTCAGCTGTTTTCCATATCCTTGAATACACTGCCCAGCAAGCCGTTTACAAAGCCCGCGTCCTTGTCGGCTCCGTATTTTTTTGCAAGCTCCACCGCCTCGTTTATCGCCGCCTTCGGCGGTACGTCGGCGACATATTTCATTTCATATATCGCCGTTTTCAGTATGATAAGCGACGCTTTCGATATTCTGCCTATCGTCCAGCCCTTTTTAAGGCGCTTTGAAATTTCTTCGGCAAGCTCCTCATCCCTTTCGCAAACTCCGCGTGTAACCGCGCTGATGTACCCGGAATTTACCTCGCTTTCGGGGCTTTCCTCAAAAATATCCGCCAATATCTCGTCAATATCCGTTAATCCGTCAAGTCTGAACAGTGCGGAAAACACCATCTCCCGCGCCTGACTTCTCGTCTGCTTCTTCATTCTTCTTCTGCCTTTCGTTATTTAAAGTAGAAAACAGGGCTGTTGTATTTAAAACATAAACAGCCCCTGTAAAGATTTTATTATTCCTGCTCCTCTTCGGGCTGCGCTTCCGCCTCAGGCTCATCCTCTTCAAAGCTGACGCCCTCAATATGGATATTTACCTTGTCAACGGTAAGTCCCGTCATGGATTCAACACTGTTTTTAACAGCCTCCTGAACCTCCCACGCAAGCTCGGGTATCCTCACGCCGTACTTTACTATGATATACAGATCCAAAGCTGCGCTTGTTTCGTTCATATCCACCTTAACGCCCTTGTTCGGGCTCTTTTTCCTTGCTCCGAAACGCTCCGCAATATCGCCCGCCAATGAGCCTGCCATTGCATATACGCCGTCACAGGCGGTGGTTGCAACTCCCGCTATGGTCGCAACAACCTCTACGCTTATTTTTATGTTTCCAACCCGCTCGCTGTTCCCGGTCTCTGCAGAATTATCCTCCGGCATATCCGTTACGGTTACTTCTCTTATCTCCTCGTCCATTTTCTTTCCCTCCTTGTTCATTGTGTATAGCATATCCGCACGGTATGCGGAAATTACATTCTGTTTTGATCAAGTCACATTATACCACAGGCTTTTGTTTTTTTCAATATCATTTTGAAAACTAACACATTATAAATAGGAAGAAATCCCGCTCATACAGCAGTGCGGGTTTCATTCCGTTCCCTGAAATTACCCGCTTATGGGCTTTTTTTGAAAAAAACGGCAGGATTTCCGGATTTCGGGCAAGTTGACATAAAGCAGCGGTTTTTACGGTTATGTCAACCGTTTTTTTGTAAAATCGGCAAAAAAAGTCCCGAAAACAGCGAATTTATTAAATCGCTTAAAACTTTTGTTAAGATTTTTAATCTGTTTGTAACAATTTCTTAATATTTTTTGTGCAATTTCCGGGCTTGTTCACCATATCTTGAACGGTTTTTGTAGCATTTGAACCACATATTGTATTAGTTAACTTTTTTATGTAAATCAATTTTGGAAAAATATGTAAATTTGTGATGATTTTTTTCGTAATATTTCAGCATTTTTTCAGCAATATTACAGCAATATTTCAAGTTTTTTAAAAAATATTGAAAAAAGTTTTAACTATTTTAAAATTATATGTTGCAAAAGCTTGACAGGGTTTATTTTTGATGTTAAAATACACTCAGCATCGAAAAGGGTGCAAGGAAAGTTAAGGGAATTAGGGATAAATAACAATAGGGTAAAAATCTGAAGAAAGTAAAGGAGAGAAATTATCTTGAATAAAATCGTAAAGAAGATTATCTTATCTGCTATGACAACCGCAATTTCAGTTTCGTCAGTTATCAGCGTCAGCGCTGCAGACATGAGCGGATGGGCGATTTCCGAATATAAGAATGCCAATTCTGCCGGTCTTGTATCTTACGCGGTTGTTTCTAACAACTTAAAAGAGAATATTACTCGTGAAGAGTTCTGCGAATTGGCAGTTAATTTGTATAAGAAGCTTACAAATGAAACCTTGATCACACCTGCAGGCTCGCCGTTTTCAGACACCGATTCAAAGGCTGTCGCACAGGCTTACTGCTACGGCATTGTCTCAGGTACGGGCGATACCACGTTTACACCGGATCGTCTTGTAACAAGAGAAGAAGCCGCAAAAATGCTTGTAAGCACGCTCACTGCGTCGGAAACACCTTTTAATCTGTCGGACGGCGAAACCGATGAGTATGTAATAGACGCATTTGATGACAGTGAAAGCGTTTCATCATGGGCTAAGGCATCGGTTATAACAATGCTTAACTATTCACTTATGAACGGTGTAACTGCAAGCAAGTTTGAGCCGAAGGCATCTACGACGAGAGAACAGGCTATAGCGTCTGTGACCCGTTCATATAATAAGTTTGCGGAAGACGAGCTTATGCTTGAGCTGCCTACGATCTACCTCCCCGAAGACGGTGCGGAGATCGAGGAGGGAAGCTTTGACGTAGCATGGAGCCCGATAAACGGAGCTAATGAGTATCACGTTATAATAAAGAACGAATCGGCAGATGCGGTTCTTTTAACGGACGTATGGGACGGCTGCTCCGTAACGGTGGATAAGGGCGCTCTCCCCGTAAACCATAACTACACGATAACGATAGGCGCGGTTCTGGGCGACAGCGAGGTATACAGTCTGCCTGTAGACTTTACTTATAAGGCAAAGGCACCTGTTCCAAACTCTGTATATATAGCAGAGCATCCGCAGGCACAGTCACTTTTGGACGAGGCCGCAAAGTATCTGGGCGTTCCGTATGTTTGGGGCGGCACAACTCCTTCGGGCTTTGACTGCTCGGGCTTTGTACAGTATGTATGCGCCGCTAACGGCATCTCCATCAAGAGAGTTGCTGACGATCAGCTTCACGGCAAGGGTACATATATTGCGTCAATGTCAGAGCTTCAGCCGGGCGACCTTGTGTTCTTCGGCAGCGGCAACTATGCAAGCCACGTCGGTATGTATGTAGGCGAAGGACAGATGATCCATGCACCGTCAACGGGCAAGAACATAATGTATGCGGATATCGTTAATTCGTCATACTATTCGTCAAGATTTATCGGCGGCAGAAGATTGATAGACTAAGATAATATAAAGAACTGTTGCAAAAGCGGCAGTTCTTTTTTTGTACATGTATAAAAGCCTTGATAAAGTACCCCCTTTAGAGGTGTAATATAATCAGAGATGGAGATGAATGAGCTTTACAAAGCAGCAAAATACAAATCTTAAAATTTACAGAAAAACGGCAAATCTGAGTCGGAAGGGCTTGGCGGAGATTTCCGGAATGGCTTTAAGAACGATACAACATTATAAACAAAGGCAAAAAACATAAATAAGGCGCAGGCAGAATATCCCGTCAGGCTTTCAAAAACGCTCAATTGCAGCGTTGAGGGTCTGCTTGAATATGCGGAAGCTTCTTAAACATCTCCATCTAATATTTTTTCCGTAAACGGAAAAAATATGAAACAGGGCGGTCAACATAATTGTCAACCGCCCTGTAACCGCTTTCAAATAATATTTGTTTAACAAATCATTTCTTCCCCTGCTCCACTTGGCGTATCTCGTCCTGTGAAGCGCTTTTGAGCGAATATGTATCAAAAGAGGCTGAATTGGGAAGCTGTATCTCAATACAGCTGATTTTGTCCATATCCGCCATGCCTTTTCTGAGGCTCAGATCAAACACATGACCGCCCCTCATTTTATCCTCGGACAAAAAATGCAGATGCCAGCCCGGAGCGTTTATCCCGTCCATATAATCGGGATAATAAACGCAAACCAGGGTGCCGTCGACCTCATCAAATATAAAGTCACGCTGATTGTTTTCAAGCATCTCCTTTAGCGTGATGTGCTGAGTGAGCTGTCCTGTCTCCGACCTCGCGCAGACCCGTTCAAAAGACCCGCTAATCCGCACCATGTGCATACTGTTGAGTCCGAATGTTTCCTCTATTCGTAAGGTAAGGATATTTTTAAGCGTTTCGATATCCCCCACCGCCTCAAGCGGGAATGTACGCCAGCTGCTAAGCTGTGAAACCGATGCGAACGGAACTCCTGTTTCTGATGACGCCCGTGTCACTGTCCCGTCCGCAGTTGCACGGTAGCACGCGCCGTCCACAACTATCATTTCACCGTCCACACCTTCAAAAGTGCCAAGA
>CACZPW010000100.1 GCA_902783115.1 uncultured Ruminococcus sp.
CGTATATTTTCAATTACCGCGCCTCTGCCCCTCGGCGATTTTACGCTTGCAACGGAATATGTATCCTCGAATAAGCAATCCCTTACCAGCACATTTTTAACTCCGCCCGACACCTCGCTGCCCACCGCAGCTCCGAAGCCGCAGCGCAGGACCGTATTCATTATATAAATGCTTTCGGAGGATATGCCTATATCTCTGCCCTCTTTGTCCCTGCCCGATTTTATTGCAATACAGTCATCCTCGCTCTCGATCATACAATCGAATATGTACACGTTTTTTGTGGAATCTATATCAAGTCCGTCACCGTTTATCAGGTCGTATGCGATGCCGTTTTCATCCTTTTTCGTGTATACGGATACATTGTTTACGCTTACGTTATTGCAATATATAAGATGCGTACACCATGCAGGCGCATTGCGTATCGTAATATCCTTAAGATACAGTCCGTCCGTATTTCTTATGCAGACTGTTCTGCCTCTTGAGCCTTTGTTTTCTGCTTTTTCCTCGGGGCATAAGCTTTTGCCGTTTCCGTCGATAACACCGTTTCCGCAGATCGTAATACCGGATATGCGGGCATTATCCTCAGGCGTGTTTACAAGGCTTGCATAGCATTTTTCCTCCCTGCCCTCAAAGCGGTAGGTAAATACGGGATATTCCGATACATCGTCCGTGCCTATAAGCGTCCCGTCAACGCACAGCGTCATACCGGCGTGGAGAAAAACTGCGCCCGATAAAAATACGCCTTTTGGAATGTATACCGTACCTCCCGCTTCACAGGCGTCTATCGCCGCTTGTATCGCTTTTGTATTTACCGTTTTATTATCGCCCTTTGCGCCGTAATCGCATATATTATAAATTTCCGGTGCAGGCTTGGTTTTTACCGTAAGCTCATTTGTTTTTTCACTGCCGGTCATAACCCTGAATTTATATTCCGTATCCGGGATAAGGTTTTCTGCGGTTATACTTGTCCTATTTACGCTTTTATATTTTTTGCCGTTTACATACACATCATATATGTCCGCACCCTTTACTTTACCCCATACAAGCGCAATGCTTGTGTGGGTTTTTGCCGCATACGGCATCACAAGCTCAAATTTTTCGCTCATTATATCTATGGCGGTATATTTTTCACTCTGCATATCCATTTTTCCTCACCTCAACACCGTAATTTTATCATATAATCTGATCATTTACAATAATTTTGTTGTTTACTTTGAAATTTTATGATATAATAAATCTGTCTGAAAGTGAGGTGACTTCAGTCAATGAGCAATTACGAATGTTTATCGCATGAGCTTGAAAAGCGTATCATGACCGATAAAAAGCCATCGGATTTCCCCGCGGCAATACGCCGCAACATGGCGCATGACAAGCCTAATCTGTGGCGTCCGGCGTATGTGCGTGACGTTGAAAAAATCATGCACAGCCCGTATTATAACCGCTACTGTGACAAGACGCAGGTGTTTTCGTTCTACAAAAACGACGATATTTCAAGACGTGCGCTCCATGTCCAGCTTGTATCGAGGATCGCAAGAAATATAGGTAAAATTTTAGGCTTGAACACCGACCTTATCGAAGCGATAGCTTTGGGACACGATATAGGTCATACGCCGTTCGGACATGCGGGAGAACGGTTTTTGAGCAAGCTTTATTATGAAAATACGGGCAGATATTTTAATCATAACGTACACAGCGTGAGGGTTTTAGACGGTATTTTCAATCTGAATATCAGTCTGCAAACGCTTGACGGGATACTCTGCCACAACGGCGAATTTGAATGTAAGGAATACCGCCCGAAAGAATTATCGAGTTTTGACGAGTTTGATAAAACAGTCGAAAAATGCTATACCGACGCCGGCAAAACAGAAAGGCTTGTACCGTCTACCTTGGAGGGCTGCGTCGTAAGGATATGCGATATGATAGCTTACGTCGGCAAGGACAGACAGGACGCTGTAAAAACACAGCATATAGAAAACGAAAGCGTATTCGATGCGACTGCTATCGGAAATTTCAACGCTATGATAATAAACAACCTTACCGTAAACATCATAGAAAACAGCTACGGACATAATTATATAAAGCTTGACGATACGCACTATGACGCGCTTAAAAAGATAAAAAATGAAAATTATCAAAAAATATATCACGACGACGCACTGTCAAATATTTACGATAATACCATCGAGCCTATGTTTAAAAAGCTCTATACGTATCTGCTTGATCGTCTGATACGCCGTGACAGGTCGTCTGTGATATATAAGCACCATATTGATTTTGTAAATTCAAGGAACAGAAATGACGGCTACGAACACACCGAACCCAATCAGACTGTTGTCGATTTTATCGCAAGCATGACCGACGATTACTTCATTGATCTGTGCACCTACCTGTTCGGAGATAAGTACAAAATCGAATATAAGTCATATTTTGATGATTTGGACTGATTTTTTGGACAAATTTCTTGAATTTCCAGCAAAAATTGTCCACAAAAAATAATTGTTAAAATTTTATAAAAAATTTTAAAAAATTGCTTGCATTTTTTATATTTATGGTGTATAATCTAATTGTTCCATAATTGATTAGCTGTTATGTGATGGAAGTTCGCCACCATGTATGGTAAGTTGAATATGGTTCACTATTTCTATGTTACATTCATATCTAAAACAGAAAGCAGCCGTTTGATCGAACGGCTGTTTTCGTATGCACTGTATTTCCGGAAGGATATCCGGAAATTTTTTATTACAGTTTTTTCCGGTATATAAAGTAGCTTATCCAATAAACCGTCACAAGTAAACATTCGGAATATGCTATCCACTTTGCCGCCTCATGCATACCCATAAATGAGAGAACGATTACCGCAGCACCCAAAATAACAGCATATATACCAAAGGCAGTGCTTTTTGATTTATACATAATTGAAATATTTCTTTCGTCCGTTTCCATTATCTGCCGTTTTCTGATCGTTTCTTCATCTTTTGTGATCGCACGGTAATTAACGATACGGGCGATCCCGATTATTGTCATCGCCAAACCAAACGAGGAAATAAAATTATTGTCCGTTTTCGTTATAAATGCCGCTAAAATCATAACTATACCCAGCACTATATAAACAAAGGCAATATTTAATCTCGATCTGAGCTTCTTTTTGAAATCCATTGTCAATCCTCCTCAAAAATAAAAACATCTTCAATTTTCATATCAAAATATTTTGATATTTTATGCGCCAGCTGTAAAGAAGCGTTATACTTCCCGTTCTCTATCGATATGACCGTCTGCCGTGTCACGCCGACTGCCGCCGCCAAATCATCCTGCGTCACCTTTCTTTCCTTGCGTAATTGCCGTATTCTGTTATCCAAAAAACCACCTCCTGTATACTGTAAAGTATACTTTACATTTTATTATATATCAAGCACATAAAAATGTCAAGCACATTTTACATTTTGTGATAACAATAAAATAAACCTTGATATTAGGAGAAAAAGCTGATATAATATATAAAAGAAGAAACACGGGTGATACAGTTTTATGGAGATGTTACACTTTGAATGGGACGAAAGTAAAAATGCAATTAACAAGAAAAAACACGGTTTATCTTTTGAAGAAGCAAAGGATGTGTTTTACGATGAGAATGCCATATTGTTTGATGATCCCGAACATTCTGTTGGCGAAAAAAGATTTTTGATCATAGGGGTAATAAGGTCAAGTCGGATTTGTATTGTAAGTCATTGCTATAGAAAGGATGACGAATATATACGCATTATTTCGGCAAGAGAAGCGACGAAAAATGAAAGGAAAATATATCAAGAGGGATATTGAGGGTGACTAAAATGAGAGAAGAGTATGAAATAAAAAATTTAAACCCCAGAAAAAATCC
>CACZPW010000101.1 GCA_902783115.1 uncultured Ruminococcus sp.
AAGGTGACGCTCTACCACTGAGCCACTCCCGCATTGACTGTGTATATATTACCATACAAGACGGTTTTTGTCAAGGGCTATTATAAATATTTTTTGAATGATTAAAAGTAACGGCGGTGTAATGTAATGAAATTTGACGGGTATCTGATAGTTTCGGATATGGATAACACCTTGCTTACAACAAAGCACAGGGTAACGGATAAAACAAAGGCTGCTATCGAATATTTTATAGATAACGGCGGAAAATTTACCGTAGCGACGGGGAGAGCGGTTCCTGCGGCATACGAGCATTTGCAAAAATTCAAAATTAATGCGCCCGCAATATTGCATAACGGCGCAAAAATCTACGATTATGAAACAAAAACGGTTTTATACGAAAAATTTTTAGCGGACGAGCGTAAAAATGCGGTCAGGATAATGCACGAAAAATATCCGTTTTTGGGATTTGAGGCATACAGTAACGAGGCGGCGTATATAATCTCGGAATGTAAGTATACCCAAAGGCTCAGGCGCAGGAATTACCCCGAAATATATGAGGCGGACGAATCTCTTTATCAAAAGCCCTGGACAAAGCTTTTGATGATCGCCGGTAAAAAGGTGCTTAACAAATACATTCCCATATACCGTGAATACGACAGCGGCTACGGCGTAAGAAGCGGCGATCATTTCTTTGATGTGGTTGCCGACGGCGTTTCAAAGGGTATGGGACTTATACGGCTTTGTGAGCTTATGGGGATAGATATTAAAAAGACTGTGGCTGTGGGAGATAATATGAACGATATAAGCCTTCTGGAGGCGGCGGGAATATCGTATGCGGTGGAAAATGCAACGGCGGACGCAAAGGCGGCGGCAGATAAGATTGCACCTTCAAATAACGATGATCCCATTGCATATATAATATCCGGGCTTGAGAAGTCGATTTGATCGAAATAAAAAAGATGCGGTTTGCCAAATAAGTGAGCATACTGCATCTTTTTTATCTTGAATTATATATAAGCTTATATCCGCCCGATTTTGAAAACGAATAGCATTTGATGTAATTTCCCACAACGCCCTTTAGCTCAATTTCAACCGTGCTGTCAACGGAGCCCGAAACGGGAGCAAGCGCACTGCTTATAAGCTTTCCGGCACCATCGTATGCCGAAATGATAATATGAGTGGCATCGGAATTTGATAATCTTTTCACAGTTATCCTTGAACCGTTACCCGATACATAAAAGTCACCGGCTGCTTCTGTTTGACCCGGCGCCGCTGTGTTTGTAATATCCAAATACATTCTGTTATCGCTTGTACACATAAGCCGTTCGCCCTGAAACTCGCCCTCGACATAGCAAACCGAAGTGCCAAATACCGCAGAGCCGAACAGGTACACACCCGACGTATTGGTGCGCGGCGGGCTGTATTTAAATACGGATACGGCTTGGGGCGCATTTTGTGAGGTATCTACGCACATAATGTCTGCGCCGTTTGTATAATAGAGCCTGTAGCCGAAAGATCCGAGCCCGCCGAAATATTTTGAATAGTGCGGATAGGAGGTAACCGACGGCGAATACACCGTTACGGCATTTGGCGTCCACCATATCGCGGGGATATAAAAATAGCCGTCGTTTACAATGTTATTGCTTTTATCGCACTGTACAAGGTGCGCGCCCTTTGCGATCATGGGCATATTCTCGCCGGTTGCCTTTATACTGTAATCCTCGTCCGAATAATCAACGTAATACCTGTAATCGGGCGTAAAAGCCACGGCGGTCTTTGCGTTTTTGTAATGAGTCTGCGCATACCGTCCTGAGGTACATCGTATCGGCATATCCTCTGTAACCGTCCATGACGTGTGAACGGGAAGATTATCCTCTGCGTCCGTTTGGCGAAGCTCATCATCTGTGAGCATAAAGAAATGGTGGAGTACCGTACCCAAATATTTTGTACTGTCATAGGTAACGTCAACATGATACCACTGTCCGTTTACCTTGACTATCGACCATTCGTGCTCCTGCGCGGCGTTATAGGCGTTTACGCACTCGATGCCGCATTTGTTGAGCAGATATTTATATGCCGAGCAATATCCCTGGCAAACGCTTTTGTGGTCTAAAAATACTGAATCAATGCCGTGCCCCGTGCGGCTTTTGTCCGAAAACGAAGCCTCATCGTAAACGGCAAGATTTGCAATATAATCATGCAGAATAAGCGCCGTATCAAATTCGGGATCGGAGGAACCCTTTAATAAGTTGTTTTTTACATTTTCAACAATTTCATTTGAAATCGCTTCTATCTTGTTTAATTTATTCTGCCTTTCGGATTTTGAAAAAAGATAGGTCTTAGATATGTCGTATTTTACAATATCATTATCCATTGCATAGACCGTTATTTCGGAGGGCATAAGGAAAAACAGCTCCGGACTGTCATATACCATATCCTCGAATATCCGGTAAAGCTCTGCGGAATCATCCTTTGAAACGGTAAACGGAAGGGAGGTAAAATGTATCTCGCTGTCCATATTATCGACCGCTTCATACATAAGCTCCCGTATTTGGGATTTTTGAGAAGATGAAAATGCGTGCACAGAAAAAGCAGACATAAACATCACAAACGCTGCGCCTATAACCGCAAACGCCGTTATGAAAAAATGTTTTTTCACTCATAATCACCCCCCAAAAGCCTTATTACGGTTATATTATACTCAAATATACCCAAAAAATCAAGGCAAAATAATAGATATTGATTCTATAACACCAATTTGCGACAAAAATTCGGTAATTGTGGGCAAAAATAAAATATTATATAAAAATGACAAATTTTTGTTGTTAATGTAAAAAAAATGTGATATAATATTTTGCAATGAGATTTGATATGGAAATATCAGTCAAATATAAAATAATCAAGGGGGATTCTTATGAAGATCACAAATGAACCAATAAGAGATGCCAAAAAGCTTGGTATCCCTAAAATGCTTGTATTGGGATTACAGCATATGTTTGCTATGTTCGGCGCAACGATTTTGGTGCCGATACTTGTAAACAACTATTTCGGCGGAGAGCTTACAAGCGCAATGACAGTTCAGGTAACGCTGTTTTGCGCGGGCTTCGGAACACTTCTGTTCCATTTATGTTCAAAGTTCAGGGTTCCTGCGTTTTTGGGCTCGTCGTTTGCTTTTTTGGGCGGATTTCAGACGGTTGCAAGCCTTGAAGCGGGAATGTATGCAAATATGCCGGCTGATGAAAAGGTATTGTATGCGTGCGGCGGTATTGCCATTGCGGGCTTATTATACTTCGTGCTTGCGCTTATCATAAAGCTTGTCGGCGTTAAGAAGATAATGCATTTCCTGCCGCCTGTAGTAACAGGTCCTATCATTATCTGTATAGGTCTCGGTCTTGCGGGCTCGGCAATATCGAATGCGTCAACAAACTGGCTGCTTGCGATAATTGCGCTTGCTGTTATTATAATATTCAATATCTGGGGCAAGGGAATGTTTAAGATAATTCCTATACTTATGGGTGTTGTAATATCGTATATCGTTGCGGTTATCCTGCACGCCTGCGGCGTTACAAACCCCGACGGCAGCGCGATTTTAAACTTTGGTGCGATAGGCTCGGCAAGCTGGATAGGCTTACCTCCGATGAGATTGTGCAAGTTTGATATAACATCGATTCTTGTAATGGCACCCATTGCGATCGCTTCAATGATGGAGCATGTGGGCGATATGTCAGCAATTTCGGCGACTGTAGGCGAGAATTTCCTTGCAGAGCCGGGACTTCACAGAACGCTTATCGGCGACGGACTTGCAACAACCTTGGCAGGTCTTGTGGGCGGCCCCGCAAACACTACCTACGGCGAGAATACGGGCGTTCTGGAACTGTCAAAGGTTTACGATCCGGTAGTTATCAGAATTGCGGCTTGCTTTGCGATAATCTTAGGCTTTATCCCGAAGGTTTCGTCTGTTATAAGCACCATGCCGGCGTCTATCATAGGCGGTGTAAGCTTTATGCTTTACGGTATGATCTCGGCAATCGGTGTAAGAAACGTTGTTGAAAATAAGGTAGATCTTACAAAATCACGAAATCTTATCATAGCGGGCGTTATATTCGTTTGCGGGCTTGGCTTTGCAAGCGGTCTGACCTTCAACATTGCGGGCGTATCCGTTACATTGACAGGTCTTGCGATCGCAGCTATCGCAGGTATCGTGCTTAATATCGTATTACCCGGTAACGATTATGAATTTATCGAGGACAGCAAGGCTAACGAAAACCGCGGTCTGCATATTAATGTAAAGGGTTGATCATCACCCGTGAAAGGACAGAAAAATGGTAAAATATAAAGATTTAGATAATGTATCTGTTTTTGAACATCCGCTGCTTCAGCATAAGATTTCGCTGCTCAGAGATAAAAATACGGGTACAAACGAGTTTAGAAAGCTTGTTGATGAGATAGCAATGCTTCAGGGCTTTGAGGCGTTGAGCGACTTGCCTCTTGAGGACGTTGAGGTTGAAACTCCGCTTGAGGTATGCAAAACTCCCATGATAGCCGGCAGAAAGCTTGCTATTATCCCGATCCTGCGTGCGGGTTTGGGAATGGTTTCGGGTATTTTGGCATTGGTTCCTACCGCAAAGGTCGGACATATAGGACTTTACCGTGACGAAACAACGTTTGAGCCGCACGAATACTATTGTAAGCTTCCCAAACCCATTGAGCAAAGAACGATAGTTGTTGTAGATCCCATGCTTGCAACGGGCGGAAGCGCTATTGATGCGATAGACCTTATCAAAAAGCGCGGCGGAAAGAAAATAAAGTTTATATGCATAATTGCCGCACCTGTCGGTATTGAAAAGCTTCATAAGGCTCACCCCGATGTTCAGATATATGTAGGACATGTAGACAGATGCTTAAACGATAACGCATATATTCTTCCCGGCGTCGGCGATGCGGGCGATAGAATTTTCGGAACAAAATAAATCATCATACAAAAAAACAAGCCTCACACGGGCTTGTTTTTTGTGTGCGGCAATGCTGCTCTTCTTTATGCCTTCCCCCGCTGTGGGGGGAAGGCTATCTTGACATTAAGCGCCTAATCCCAAAATTACGGCAAAAATTTTCAATTTAAAATATAACCTGTACCAAAAACATATAAAATACCGTACCAACCGAAATGGACAGGAGCATTTGCTTTTTCCAA
>CACZPW010000102.1 GCA_902783115.1 uncultured Ruminococcus sp.
ACAACGGACTATTCGTTTATATACAGCGATATTTCGTCATTTGATGAAAATGATTCGACAGCAAGGGGTGAGCTTTCGGACGTTACAAGAGAATATTCCGTTAATGCACTGGATAGCTATATAAGCGTAAGCGGCAATGCTGATATTCCCGAAAGCGGAATAAGTATAAATGAAAATACCGTTACCGTTAATTTGAGCGGCTGTGAAAGTGCGGTTTTGATACATTCAAAATATAATAACGGCGTTTTATCGGCAGTTCACAGCTACCCCATAGAATTTGCAAACTACAGCGCAGAGGCATATGTACCGGATATTGAGGATGGCGATAAGCTCTTTGTATGGGATTCGCTTGATAATATGAATCCGCTTATGAGTACGGTATGTATATCTAACGCCGTTCCCGAAAACACCCCCGCACCCTCGGTTACGCCAACGCCTTCACCTACTCCAACACCCGTGCCTACTCCTGCGCCCATGGTTTTATATGAACAGGATTTTGAAAATTGCACAGTCGGCAAAAAGGCAAGCGGAAGCTCAAGCAGCTGCTACGGCTGGGTATCGGCGGCAGGCACGATGGAGATAAAAAGCGACGGTACTGGCGGTATAGGTACATATATGAGCCTTGTATCCGGAAAATCCGGTTTTTGCCGTTCCGGGTATATTGAGATACCCCAAATTTCAGATGATTTCGTATTTGAATGTGACTATAAATCATCGGGTAATGCAAATGTAAGCGACCTTGAATTGCTTGAAAGTAAGAATTCTCACTATTCAAATCACGGAGTTTATTCAAACCAGAATTTCGTATACACTATGGCAAGACCTAAGGGCGCGGACTGCTATGTTTTAAACAACGCCGCCGACGACAGCGGCTTTACCGTTGATGACTATACCGATCCGCTCTTTAAAACACAGGATATAGCTGACAATCCATGGCTTCATGTAAAGGTAATCGGAAGCTTTTCCGATCAGACCGTAACGGTATACATTACATCACTTGACCGCAAAACGGAATATCATCACGGCAGATATGATATGAACACGGGCAGGGACGTATCGATAAATTCTTGGAAGTGCATACATATCCTATCCCCCTCCGCAGGCACGGATACCTGCATTGATAATATAATCGTGCGAAAGACCACGGCGTCTGACTTTTATCCGGCATATCACAGCGTAAATATCACCTGTAAAAAGCTATCATTTGAGCAATATGTCTTAAACGGCGAAAACGCTGTAAATATCCCCGACGTATCGGCATACGGCGAATACTTCGAGGGCTGGAAGATCGATAACAGCGACATCTTGCTGACATCGGAGGAGCTTGCAAATACGCCCATAACCTCCGACAGCGTAATTACAGGCATAATAAATGATAACTACATAGAGAATATGGCGTCTGTTTCCTTTAATGCATTTCCCGTATCAAACGAGCTTGTTATGGGCAGTGATGAAAACACCTACGGTGATAATGAAATATCACTTACCATCACGGGAGAGCAAGGCACAAGTCTTGTAACAAATCCCGACGAAAGGGCTGATGATTATAAAATAGACTGGAGCTTTGACGGATTCAGAATCTTAGACGGAGTTCCCACAGAAGAAACAGGCAGCTCGTACTGCGATTCATACGGACTTATCGAAATAACCGATACGGCGCAAAGCTCAGTAAATTTCAAGCTGAAAAAATGCTCTGCAAACTATTACGGCAGGGTCACTGCACGGGTAACCTATAACGGAAGGACTATGGAAGCATCAAGAGCGCTTGTGCTGCTTGGTGATAAAACTTCAGGCTCGGATACCGTTTTGCCTATGCCCGGATATACGGCAAATTACAACAAATACGACAGTTCCCTATCGGGCTACACGCTCTTATTCGGTGGTGATTCCCTCTTCGGGGCATGGTGTGCAGCAGGCTCCGACGGCTCGCATTATGACTTTTTAAGTGATGAAACCGGGAATTTCGTAAGATATACAAGAAACGGCTCTGGTAACAGTGCATACGGGTATTACCGCATAGGCGATATGAAATCGGAAACCGTATTTGAGCAGGACGTGCGGTTTGGCTGTAACGGAACTGTTCTGTACGGCGGCGGCTCCGAAACCTCCGTATCTTCAACGGCATGGATGCTTGCTTTTAACGGCTCCGCCATCACCTTTAACGGCAATACCGTCACAGGCGCAACAAAGAATACATGGTATCATGCGGTAGTTTCAATGGATTCAACAAGTAAAAAAGCATGGTGTAAAATTTACGACACGGGCGGAGCGCTGTTGGGACAAAGCGGTATTACAGACTTTTCAGACAGCGCCTACACCGGCGGCAACTATTACAGGATCATGCCGTCAAGGTCAACAAATGCTTTTATCGACTTTAATAACGTAAATGTCACAAAAGCGGCGATTGACGAGGCAAGCTTTAATATCACCGCACCCGAAACGGTGCGCATCCCGTCTTCGGGTACAGTTGAGGTGTCATTATCAGCTTCTGTAAATACCTCATACGGCACGGAGGCGCTTGGCGCGGCAAGCTGGATTATCGACGATGAATTTACAGAAGGAGCGAGCATCTTATCCACAGGCACAAAGCAGGCAGCTTTGACAGTGTCAGATGCCGCCTTTCCGGGCGATTTGTCTATCCGAATAAGCATAAACGGAAAATCAAAGGTGTTTACGATCAAGCTTTTGGGCGATAAAGACAACGTCGCATTCACCCATGCGCCCGCAGGAATTGAAATAGGTACGCCAAAAACACAGCAGTTTATGGCCGAGGTAAGGAACGGAAACGGCGAAGCTGTTTTGGACAGAAATATAACCTATTCGCTCTATGATGAAGCAAACGAAAACGAAATGACCGTTCCGGGCATCCTGCTTGACGCTCAAACGGGAATTTTGACCTTAAATGCCAATGTTGAGCCTCAGACAATAGGAATACGGGCAAGCGCTTTGGATTCTTTTGGGAACGGGATCTCAAAATTTATAAGGGTAACGCTTTATGATTTAAAATTCTCGTTTACAAACACCGTTCCGGATAGCGGGTATACCGCCGTATCCGAAAATACCAATTACAGCGAAAGCAGAGGCTACGGGATCGACGGAAACGTACAGTGTACAAGCGACGGTATCACAGGCAGCGGCGCAAGCTTTACACTGCGCCTTGAAAAAGGCAACGTCTACGAGGTATCGGCGCAATATAGCGGTACTATTATCTGTGAAAGGATAGATGAAAAGCTTACGGGCTTTACAAGAACGAAAACAGACGCTTCCCCGGACACATACAGTGTGGCAATATTCGGCGACGGTTTGATGGACATAACTCTTACAAGCGACACCGTATTGAAGTCTTTAAGCATACAAAAGATAAACAGAACAACCGCAGACAAGCCTCAGTGGTGGACAATAGGCGATTCTACCGTTCAGCAAAACGGCTCCTGGGGCTATACCATAGCGGCTGTATCAACTACAGACCTAAGCCGGTATTCGACTCTTGCAAATGTATGCTCCGCATTCTATAACAGCGGCAAAGCGGGCGAAAAGCATACGGATTATTATGCAAACGGCAGACTCAACTCTATCCTTACAAAAATGAATATCGGCGATGTGGTGTCAATAAGCGGAATGGGTACAAACGACTCGACAAGCTCACAGTCACAGTTCAAAGCTTACGATAAAGCGTATGTTGACGCTATAATGGATATGGGCGGCTATGTGATTTTAGGCTCATATACGCCTACGGGAAATTACGGCGCAGCAAAGGGTAAGGTTTACGATGCAGATACCATGACCTTCAAGGGTAAGCGTACAAATGCCTATGACCTTGCTATCCGTGAATTATATGAGGACTACAATGACAATGGACAAATGCTCGGCTTTGTTGACATAGGAGAGTTTTCCGACAATATGATGAGCGCGGACGTTTTGGCTGTATATAATAACGCGATTTCAAACGGCAGCACGGACGGTGAGGCAAGGACAGCAGCTAATGAAAAAGCGGAAGAAATGATGGGCTGGTGGAAGGATTATAACCATTACTACACAAGCTTTTCAAACTATATCCTCCCCACTCTTACGGATATGGTCGCACAGTTGATCGGCTCTGTAATAAAATAATTTTTCATAAAAATTGCGAAGATTTTCGTGTCTTTGCAATTTTTATGCATAAAATATATATTTTTATTCACAAAATATCAAAATTGCTTGATTTTTGTAAGCTTTAGTTATATAATGGAAATACTTAAAATAAATTATGGGAGGCTATTATGAACGAATTAGCAAACAATTTACCAACGGTTTACGCTACATTCTGGTCGTTATTACCGCCGCTTGTAGCAATTTCGCTTGCGCTTCTTACAAAAGAAGTGTATTCTTCCCTCTTTGTGGGAATTGTGATCGGCGGTCTGCTCTACGCAAACTTCAATGTTGAAGGCGCTGTTTTGCATGTTTTCAAAGACGGGATATTGGGTGTCTTATCAGACCCCTACAACATAGGCATACTGATATTCCTTGTAATATTGGGCAGTATGGTGTGTATGTTAAACCGCGCCGGTGGCTCAAGAGCATTCGGCGAATGGGCGAAAAAGCACATCAAAACAAGGGTAGGCGCACAGCTTTCCGCAATAGTTTTGGGCGTTTTGATATTCATTGACGACTATTTTAATTGCCTTACCGTAGGCTCGGTTATGAGACCTATTACGGACGAGCATAAGGTTTCAAGAGCAAAGCTTGCATATCTTATCGATGCTACGGCTGCGCCGGTTTGTATAATCGCTCCCATTTCATCATGGGCTGCTGCGGTTTCCGGCTACGTTGAAGGCTCCGACGGCTTCTCTATATTCCTCCAGGCTATACCGTATAACTATTATGCACTGCTTACAATAGTTGCAATGCTTTCAATAGTTTTATTAAAAGTCGATTTCGGCCCGATGCTCACACATGAGAAAAATGCAATAAACGGTGATATCTATACCACTCCCGACCGTCCGTACAGCGACGCAAAGGAGGATGTGACAGTTACAAAGGGTACGGTTATCGACCTTGTATTCCCGATAGTTGTTTTGATTATATGCTGTATTATCGGTATGATCTATACCGGTGGATTCTTCAGCGGCACAGGCTTTATCCAGGCATTCTCAGACTGCGATGCGTCTCTTGGACTTATGCTCGGAAGCTTTGTTGCATTTATCATAACTGTCATCTTCTATATGTCAAGACGTGTGCTTAAGTTCTCGGAATCTATCGCATGCCTGCCTGAAGGCTTTAAGGCAATGGTACCTGCGATACTGATACTGACCTTTGCATGGGCTCTTAAGGCAATGACGGAAAGTCTCGGCGCGGCTGAATACGTTGCGGCAGTTGTAAGCACCTTCTCGGGAAGCTTCATACGTCTGCTCCCCGCTATAATATTTGTGGTATCTTGCTTCCTTGCATTTGCTACAGGTACGTCATGGGGGACCTTCGGTATTCTTATCCCGATAGTGGTAAATGCGTTCTCGGCAGTAAATCCGACAATGATGATAATTTCTATCTCAGCTTGTATGGCAGGCGCTGTATGCGGCGACCACTGCTCACCCATATCCGATACCACGATCATGGCTTCGGCAGGCGCGCAGTGTAATCACATCAACCACGTATCGACACAGCTCCCCTACGCTATCGTTATTGCGGCAATATCATGTATTACATACTTAGTGGCAGGTGCTATCAATAATCCGTATGTACCTCTTGCAATAGGTATAATCCTTACGGTAGGCACGCTTTACATGATAAAGAGATTTTCAAAAACGGCAAATTAAAAGCGTTTTACAAAAATAACGGCAGTTCTTGAAGGTTCTGCCGTTTTTTTGTGCGATTATCCCAAAATTATGTTGCTATAGAGAAAAATTTATGTTAAAATATATAATGGAGCGGTTGTATGACCGCAAATCTAAAAAAAGCAGGAAAACAGTATGAAAAAAGTAATCGGAATTATTATATCTCTGTCGTTGGTATCAGGGCTGCTCCCCGCAGTTTATGCCGCCAATACCGAAAACACCGCCGCTATCGAATATGATTACGGAGACGGTGCTTTTACAAGACAGATGGAAAAGCTTGATAGGGGGCTCGTTGCCGTACAAACGGAAAACGGAGTGTATTTATCATGGCGTTTACTCGGCACCGAAGCAACTCCCTCAAAAATAACAAAAGCGCCTGCATTTGATGTATACAAAAATTCACATAAAATAGCAACCGTTTATGACAGCACCAATTACCTTGACACCGCAGGAACAGCCTCGGATACATACGCCGTTTCAATAAGCGATCAGGCTGCTGATGATGATGGAATTTCACCGTTGCCGCAAAATTATTTTGACATTTCGCTTAACATTCCCGCAGATTTTTCATACACAGATTTATCCGGCAATCAGTATACCTACTCATACTCCCCCGGTGACGCCTCCTGCGGCGACCTTGACGGCGACGGCGAATATGAGCTTGTGGTAAAATGGGAGGCAAATCCCCAGGACAATTCAAACGGAGGCGTTACGGGCAACGTATACCTCGACGCATACAAGCTAAACGGCACACAGCTTTGGCGCATAGATCTTGGCGCAAATATCCGCGCCGGCGCACACTATACGCAGTTTTTGGTATACGATTTTGACCTTGACGGAATAGCTGAAATTACCTGCAAAACTGCGCCCGGTTCAAAGGACGCAAGCGGTAATTATGTGAGCGCCGCGTCAAATATTTCTGCCATTAAAAATTCAACCGATAACGAATATTCCTACCAAAACAGCGGCGGCTATATTCTTGAAGGCCCCGAATATTTCACGGCATTTGACGGCAGGACGGGTAATGCGATCGACACGATATACTATCCGAACGAGAGAATAAGCGCGGCAGTTTGGGGCGACGGCTACGGCAACAGGTGCGACAGGTATCTTGCTGACGTTGCATATCTTGACGGTATTCTTCCCTATGCTGTATATGTGCGCGGCTATTACGGCGGACAGTCGGGCTATGGCGCAAGATCCGCAAGCTTCGGCGCAAGATTGGTAAACGGGCGGCTGGAGGTACCGTACATATTTGATACCCTATCGGGTGAGCCCGGTTATTCCTCGGGTAATGAAGACTATATAGGTCAGGGTAATCACAATATGACGGTCGCGGACGTTGACGGCGACGGAAAAGACGAATATATAACGGGTGCTGCGTGCTATGAAGTAAATGACAGCAATAAGCTTATCGGAAAATGGAATACAAAAAAAGGTCACGGCGACGCTCTGCATATAGGCGATTACGATCCGACGCATCACGGACTTGAATTTTTTACGGTGCATGAGTCAGAGCCCTTCGGTATGTCGGTGATAGATCCCGCTACGGGTGAAATATTGTTTGAACGTTCCGCATCAAAGGATACGGGCAGAGGTCTTATGGCAAACGTCGGCTCGGGCGGATATTATCAGATAACGGCATCATCGGGCGCAGGAACGTATATTGCCGCAGGTAACGGTAATTTTATCTCAAGCTCCGTTTCCACAGGCTATAATTTCAGGATTTTCTGGGACGCAGATCTCTATGACAACACGCTTGACGGTACGACCGTTTCGGATTATCAAAACAACGCCATGCGCCAGATATTCAGCGCCGCAGGCTGTGTTTCCGTAAACGGAACAAAATCAACTCCCTCCCTTCAGGCAGACCTCTTCGGTGACTGGCGAGAAGAGCTGGTATACCCGACATCAAACGGAAGGGCGCTGAGAGTATTTACAACAACAGATATTACACACTATAAGCTTCCTACGCTTATGCACGATCCCGTATACAGAAGCGGCGTCAGTGCAGAGCAGACAGCTTACAATCAGCCTCCGCACATAGGCTTTTATCTTGCAGATGAGATATTTAAGCCAACAGTTGAGTCGATTTCAATAGAGCGCCTGCCCGATAAAACGGTTTATATGATTGGCGACACCCTTGATACGGCAGGACTTAAAGTTTTCGCAAATTTCAGTGATAACACAAGCGATGAAATAACGGGCTATGCAATATCCGGCTTTGACTCCAAAAAAGCGGGAACGCAGACTATAACCGTAACCTATGCTCTGAATTCAGTTGCCTTTGATGTGACTGTACAAAGCGGTTTTACAGTTGATGCAAACGGATATATCACAGGCTATACACTAAATGACACGCAAGCGATTCTTCCAAACGAGATAGACGGTATAAAAATCAGAGGTATATACGAAAATGCCTTAAAATACACAAATCTTACAAGGCTATCCGTAACCTTATCGGAGCTTGATCTTAACGGAAACGATATTTTCCCATCCGGCATTACCATTGTGTGCTATTCCGGCTCCGACGTGTATTCCTACGCCGTTGAACACAATATTTCGGTTGAGCTTATAGATGCAAGGGAGTATATCATAAATACAGGCTTTGATGAGAGTGCCTACAATTCATTTTCTATGCTTCAGACAAACCGCACTCAGTCAAAAACAGTAGGTCATATCCTATACGGTGTCGGCGCAAGAAGCAGAGGCGGAGACGGGAATACGGGCTTTAGGGTAATAGCGGACAGCAATAATAATCAGGTGCTGTGCGCACAGGTCGGAAGATTTTCGGATAGCGGAAGAAATGCATATTTTACGCTCAACGATATACCCATGCTTACAGATGCCATAGACAGCGTTATTGAAACAAAGTTGTTTTTCCCGTCGGGAATGACAAGCTATCCTAAAATCGAATTGCTTGACGGAAATTCTGTGCTTATTGATACAATATCCGTTTCCGATCTCAATGCAGATTATGATACATGGTATACCTATCAGCTTATATATCATGAGGGCAGATACTACAGAGTTATGAAAGCGGACGGTGAATTATCCGTTTTAACGGAGCTTGCAAATACGAGTTCAACAGAGCTTGGAGTTACCAATTTTAAGGTGTTGCCCGATGGTTCTGTACCCGGGAACGGTCAAAGCTATCATATTTACCTTGATGATTTTAAGGTATATACAAGCACCGAGCTTGCAAATTTTAACATAACCGTCAAAAACCAATACGGAAAACCCGTTTACGGCGCATCGGTGCGGGTAAACGGCACGGAATATGTGACCGGTATAAACGGCGTTGCGGAGGGCTATGTCGAATCGGGAACTGCAACGGTCACAATAGTTGCGGACGGGTATTTGCAAAATACGATTAACATACCCGTATTTAATACAAAGCGCATAACAAAAACAGTTGTTATGAGAAACGAAAACGAAGTATTGGCAACGGATATAGTATTTGATGACGCTGCCGTTTCATTAAAGGCAGGCGATACCGATACGCTTATTGCATCGGTCCTTCCGGACAACACGGACGATAAGACGCTGCGGTTTGTATCATCCGATACCTCGGTTGTTACGGTTGATATTGCAACCGGAAAAATAAAGGCTCATTCGGAGGGTATAGCGCAAATAACGGCAACGAGTGTATCAAATCCCGCCGTATCCGCCGCCTGTACCGTAAACGTGTACGGAGATAACTATACGCAGGAGCTTACATCAATCAAAATCGCAGGTAACGATACCTGCTATATCCCGAATATGGATATGCTTACCACCGCTCATTTTAATGCAAAATGCTATGACCAATACGGAGTAAAAATGAACGCTCCCGTATCATGGTCAATAAGCGGCGGCTTAAATATTTCGGACGGAACGGTAAATATTCCCGCATATACTTTACCGGGTGTGTATACGGTAAGAGCAGACTGCGACGGTATTACGGCAGAAAAGTATTTTATGATAAGCTCCCCCACCCTTGCAAGCAATATCATTGCACATACGACCAACAACGCTGAATTTTCATTATGGCAGGGCAAGGAGGATGCGACGTACGTATCTGAGGATATAATCTATCATTCCGGCGCACGCGGAAGCGGCGGAGACGGCGTTTCCGGTGTGGCTTCTCTCACAAGCTCCGTTAGCGGTATCAACTGTATAACCATGAATGCAGGCAGATTCAGTACGGTAAACAGGGGCGGCGGTCTTGAATTTACAAACGCACCCGTAAGCTACGATCAGTCAAAGGATTATGTCATTGATACGGATATATATTTTGATAATCTTGATATGCAGACTGTTTCATATATCGAGCTTTATGACACATCGTATGCGCTTATCGGAAAATTTGACTATAACTCGCTTGAAATAAATCAAAAGGAATGGTATCATATTTCGATCGTGTACGATAACGGCGATTATACGGTTTATATATTCGACAGTGACGGCGAATACGTCGGCGCAAAATCACTTTTAAACCGCTCAACCTCCAACCTGCCGGTAAAATATCTCAAATATAACGCAGGCACCGCAGGAAGCGGCTCACAGCATACCTCGGTCGATATACTTAACCTTAAATACTACCAAGAAAGCAAGGGCTTGAAGGTAGTGACCGTACTGTATACCGATGATTTGGGTAACCCCATACCCGATGCCGAAATCAGAATAGGCGCTTATGTGTCGCAAACAACAGAAGCAGGACTTGCGGGCTTTGATCTTCCAAACGGTATGTATAAGGCGACGGCGTACGAGGGTGAAAATCCCGTCGCTTCACAGTATTTCCACGTTACGGACACATCGGGCACCATGTGCGCAGCTATCGTAAAGGACAGCAAAGCGGAAACGGTTTATGCCGAATACGACAGTTTTTCAAACACCGTTACAATAAATAATCATACCTCCGATACGTTTAATGAAGCCTCGGTAATCAAAGCAATTTATAACACCGACGGCACATTAAGAAGCGCAGAATGTCTGACATTGCCAAACATTGAGGCAAACGACGCTTTCACCAAAGCCTTCAGGCATACCGAAACCGTTGACAATACGGTAAAAATTATGTTCTGGAACAGTCCGGACGGTATGAAACCGGTTCTTCCGATTTTAAATCAAAACTAAACTTAACACTAAAAAAAAGTATGACTGCAGCTAAAATATGACAGTCATACTTTTTTAATACCATTTATGATATGCTTATTACCTTATAGCCTGCATCGGTAACAGTCTTTATGATCACATCATCGCTTACGTCCTTTGTAAGCGTGATATGCGCTTCGCCGCCGTTATCGAGCGTGACCTCCGCACTGATGCCCTCTATTGCATTCAAAGCGGCGGATACTCTGCCCGTACAGTGTGTACACATCATTCCTTCGATTTTTACTGTTTTTTTCATCTTTCCATTCTCCGTTTCATATTTTCGGGGTTTAAATGTCCTTAATCTGAGTGCGTTTGACACCACAAATACCGAGCTGAAGCTCATTGCGAATGCGGCAATCATAGGACTCAATTTTATACCGAACGACGGATATAAAACGCCTGCCGCAACGGGTATAAGCAAAACATTGTAAAAAAACGCCCAAAAAAGATTTTCTTTTATATTTTTCATAGTGGCGCGGCTTAAATCAAGTGCGTCAACAACGCCCGTTAAATCGTTTTTCATCAGTACGAAATCCGCAGATTCAATCGCGATATCCGTACCTGCGCCTATAGCCATACCTATATCCGCCCTTACAAGTGCCGGCGCATCGTTTATTCCGTCACCGACCATAAGCACCCTGTGCATATCCTCCTGTAAGGAGGCTATGTGCTTTTCCTTATCCTGAGGCATGACCTCGGCAATTACCTTATCTATTCCCGCCGCTTTTCCTACGGCATTTGCGGTAACAGTATTATCACCCGACAGCATAATTACATCTATGCCGTCATTTTTAAGCGCTCTTATTGCCGCATAGGAGCTGTCCTTTATCTTGTCCAAAACAGTGAACGCTCCGTAGTATTCGCCGTTTTTGGCACAGTATATAACGGTTTTTCCGAGTCTTGAATAGTCACTTAAATCGGGAACCTCGATGTTGTTATCACACATAAGGCTGTAATTACCCGATAAAACCGCATCGCCCTCTATGCTTGCGCCGATTCCTCTTCCCTCGATCCTCACAAATTCCGAAGCGTCATAAAAATCTCCGTCGTATTCTCCCAAAACAGCATCCGATATAGGGTGTTCGGATAATCTTTGCATCGAGGCAACGGTTTTTAAAAATTCACGCCTGTCACACTCGCATATAACATCGCCGAGCTTCATATTTCCGTAGGTTATCGTTCCGGTTTTATCAAGCACAACGGTATCAATCCGATGCGCCGCTTCAAGAGCCTGCGCCGATTTTATCAAAATACCCAGCTGTGCCCCTCTGCCCGTTCCGACCATTATTGCCGTAGGAGTTGCAAGTCCCAGAGCGCACGGGCACGATATAACGATAACGGAAATACCCATTGACAGCGAAAAGCCCATATCATGCGATACTATATACCAGACTATGGCAGTTATCAACGCTATGATAAGGACGACAGGCACAAATATGCCCGAAATCTTATCCGCAAGCCTCGAAATATCCGCTTTTGAAGATGACGCCTCCTCAACAAGCTTTATTATCTTTGCAAGCGTTGTATCGTCGCCCGTCCTTGTGACCTCAAATTCAAAATACCCGGATCTGTTTATTGTTGCGCCCGTAACATTATCCCCCTCGGTTTTGTAAACAGGCATACTCTCGCCCGTCACCGCAGACTCGTCCACCGTAGCGCTGCCGCTTACTATCACACCGTCAAGCGGGATAGCCGCGCCCGAAAATACCTTTACAATATCGCCTTTTTTTACATCTTCAACAGGCACTGTTTCTTCTCTTCCGTCCTTTATGACAATGGCGGTTTTTGGCGCAAGGTCCATAAGCATTTCTATTGCTCTTGTGGTTTTCCCCTTGGCTCGCTTTTCAAAATACTTACCAAGACTAATTAAGGTAAGAATCGTGGCGGTGGATTCAAAATACAGGTTATGAGCGTACTCACTCATACCCCTTGCGATCATGATAACCGAAAAAACGCCGTATATAAAAGCCGCAGATGATCCTATCGCTATCAAGCTGTCCATATTCGGACTTTTATTTAAAAGCGACTTAAAGCCGTTTATAAAATATCCGGAATTGAGTATCATTACCGCTATTGCAAGCACTAACTGAACTGCCGCAAACAACAGCGGTTTATCGTGGAATATATGCGGCGTTATGCCTATCATATGCCCCATTGACACATACATAAGCAATATCAAAAGTATAACAGACGCAATGAGCTTTAAAAACGCGCCGTCATTCTCTTCTACGACGGCTTTACCCTCAGCACCCGGAATATTTGCCCCGTACCCGCCTTTTATTACCGCATTGATTATTTTGTCGGCATCTACCCTGCTTTCGTCAAAATCAACCGTCATATTATTGGCAAGAAGATTTACGTTTACGTCTTCAACGCCGTCAAGCGCCCTTACGCACTTGTCAACATGAGCGCTGCACGCCGCACACGACATACCCGTCACATCAAATTTCTGACGCATGGCATCAAATCCTTTTTAAATTTATTTTAAATAATTATTTATCCCGTTCAGTCAAGGTGGAACAGCAGATCAAGATCCACAGCCACAGGACTGTTATCGGGATTGGTTTCCATAATATCCGCCATAAAATCCCACCATTTACGGTTTATCGGCGTATCTGCGCTCTTTGCCCAAAGCTCCTCGTCCTCAATCTCGATATATCCGTAAAGAGTAAGCGTTTCCTTGTCAAGATATATTGAATAATTACGTCCGCCATGCTCATGGATCATATCCTTCATTTCCTGCCACAGCTCGTTGTGACGCTTTTCGTACTCTGCCTCCATACCCGGATACAGCTTCATTTTAAATCCCTTGTGTATCATATTATCCTCCTCCTTGATATATTTAATTATTTTATCAGCTCATTTTTTTGATTGCCGCAATGGCTATCGCACATTCAACACGCTTTTTTTCCATTTCGCAGGCAAGCTCATAGGGTTTGTTTATATCCTTGTTGAAATTATACGCATTTGCACTGCAGCCGCCGGAACAGTAAAATTTTGCAAAGCAGTCCCTG
>CACZPW010000103.1 GCA_902783115.1 uncultured Ruminococcus sp.
CTGTCTTGATGTGGACTTTTGCGATTTTGTAACTCCTACGGCATCAACTAAGATATAGCCCAATTTCTGCGTTTTTGCGGATGGTGTAACGCTTTGCAGTCCGTCCTTTGAAAGCGTCCTCGTTGCTCTGCCCTTCATCTGCTCAAAATAGTTAGCAGACTTTACATCACGCATAAACACAAGGCACTCAATAGGCTTTACATCTGTGCCTGTTGCAATCATATCAACCGTTACAGCAATACGGGGGTAATAGCCGTTTCTGAATTGAGAAAGAACGCTTTTCGGATCCTCCAAAGAGCCATAAGTCACCTTTTTACAGAAATCATTCCCCTCACCGAATTCCTCGCGGACGATTTTTATAATATCGTCTGCGTGGCTGTCTGTTTTGGCAAATATAAGTGTTTTAGGAAGTTCCCATTTATTTGTTGCAGGATTGATTCTGTCAGGAAAAATTTCTGTTCGTGCCATATCACGAAACGCTTTTATAATGTTCCGTATCTGCGACGGGTTTACAACATCTCTATCAAGCCTTGAAGGAGCATAGTTTACATCTTCGTCAAGCTGTTCCCAACGCTTTTTCCTTGAAAGCCTGTCTCTTTTTTCAACTACCTGCTTTAAGATAACTCCACCGTTAGTCGATATATCGGTTTCTATAAGATATGTGCCGTCACGACCTACATTAACACCGTCGATTACCGCTTGTTCGTGAGAATATTCGCTTACGACATTTTCATTGAAAAATCCGAATGTTCTCTTGTCGGGAGTCGCTGTCAGTCCTATTAAAAATGCGTCAAAATAATCAAGCACCTGCTGCCAGATGTTATATATCGAGCGGTGACATTCATCAATTATGATGAAATCGAAAAATTCTATCGGATATTTTTCGTTATATGCCACTTCCTTTGGCTTTTTATTTAGCTGTATCTCGGTCAGATGTTCATTTTCCAGCGATTCGTCAAGTTCCTCACCACGCAAAATAGAGTACATTCTCTGTATCGTACTGATACAAATATGCGCACTTTCAGGAATAAAGGATTTATTGAGCCGACAAACATTATATAATTCAGGAAACAGCCGTACATCATCATAAGGCTTATATTTCTTGAATTCTTCCTCTGCCTGTTCGCCTAAGTTCTTCGTATCTACAAGAAATAGAATTCTTTTTGCTTTTGCAAATTTTAAGAGTCTATATGCATTCGTTATAGCGGTAAATGTTTTACCCGCACCCGTTGCCATTTGTATGAGAGAACGGGGACGGTTTTCACCGAAGGATTTTTCAAGATTAAGAATTGCATTTATCTGACAATCTCTGAAATTCGCTGTCGGTAAATCCGGAAATGATTCAAGACGATTGCGAAGAGTGGTTTCACTTTTCATCAATTCCAAAAGCGTTTCGGGGCGGTGGAAGGTAAATACTTCCCTTGAACGGGGTTTATCGTCATCATAGTCGCAAAAATGGGTAATCAAATCTGTTGCTTCATAAGCAAAACGGATATTTGTCTTTGATTTAATGAATTTTAAGTCGCTCTCTATGTACCTTTTGGACTGCTCCGCAACAGATGTCAGCGATTCTGCCAGTTGTGTCTTTTTAGCCTCAATTACACCACACGGTATTTTGTTTACAAAAATAAGGTAGTCAACAGGTCCACTGCTTGTAGGATACTCACGCACAGCAACACCAAGCGATGCATTAGGATTAAAGTCCTTGAAATCCTGAACAGCATAGCCTGAGGCTTCTAATTTCTTATCAATCTCTATTCGCGCTTTTGCTTCGGGTGTCATATATTTCACCTCTTGTCAATCATCTTATAACAACTCAATTTTAATTATAACACATAATAATTCATTTTTCAACAAAAAGCGGGATTTGGATTTGCCAACACTGTACAAATGTCAATGATGGGTGACACTAACAAAACACTAACAAAAATTCAGTTAGCTTTGACTTTATTCATCAGATGTGATATACTGAAAAGACGATATGACAGTGGTGCAGTATCCTAGTCGGTACAGTTTCTGCGGAAAGCGGGCCTAAAAATCCGCCAAATGGCACATCGATGAAGCTTCTGGTGTTTTGCTTTGAACGCCCAGTTC
>CACZPW010000104.1 GCA_902783115.1 uncultured Ruminococcus sp.
TATCGGTGGTGCTGCAAAAAATAGCCGGTGATGCGGTGGTTATCCGTGATATTACCATAATGTTCTTTATAGCAAATGAGGGAATTTCGATTCTGGAGAATGCGGCGGTATTTATACCGCTGCCCTCCGTTCTTAAAAATACGCTTCTTCAGTTAAGGGATAAAGGTAAAGATGATGAAAATAATTGAATCCGATATAAAATGGACGGGCGTTTTATCAAAAAGGTCAAGGACTGATTACATAGCACTGCACCACGCAGAGGCTTCAAAATGTACGGTGCAGGATATTGACCTATGGCATAAACAAAACGGCTGGGCGGGTATCGGTTATCATTTCTTTGTGAAGAAAGACGGTACGGTATACAGGGGCAGACCGATTGATAGCATGGGCGCGCATGTTTCGGGAATGAACGACAGGTCGATAGGCATTTGCGCCGAAGGTAAATATACAACCGAAACAATGCCCGATGTACAGAAAAAGGCGATATGTGAGCTTTTGGTGTATTTAAAGGATAATTTCTATCCTACGGCTTCAATAGTCGGGCATAGGGAAATCGGGGAAAGCGATTGCCCCGGCAAAAATTACCCGCTTGATGAGATAAAGAAAAACTACAGAAACATTGCAAAACAGGAGGGTTTGACTATGACGCAGTATGAGGAATTATCGGCAAGGCTTGATAAAATAGAAAAAAGTCTTGAAAAGAACAGTATTGAAAGCTTCACATACAATTACGTGGACAAGAATATGCCCGAATGGGCTAAAGAGGCGGTACAGTGGGCTGTAGCGCAGGGCATCATAAAAGGCACGGGCATTGATGAAAAAGGCGGCACGATGTTGGGGCTTACAAAATGGAAGCTGTGGGTGCTGACGGTGCTGTATAGGTTGGCAAAGAGGTAAGATACCCTTGTAATTACATACATTTTATGATAATATATAATTAACTTAATTTTCATACAGAGAGGTCAAAATGAAAAAGACGGTAATTATATGTATAGTGATGCTTGCGGTTTTATTTTCAAGCTTTATATCGGCTCCCGTTCTGGGGTTTGATGATGTCAAGGAAACGGATTGGTTTTACCAAAATGTGACGGATATGACAAAAAACGGGTATCTTTCGGGCTATGAGGACGGCACGTTCCGCCCGTCGGGGATAATAACGAAGGCGGAGCTTGTGTCGATCGTTGCAAGGATAAAAAATCTGCCCGGGGGCGCACAAAATATATCCCACTGGGCGGCGCCTATGATGGCGAGTGCATTGGCGGAGCAATATTACGATTGGGACGAGATACCGCCCGACGGCAAGACTTATGACGAGCCTATAATAAGGGAGCTGGCATTTAAAATAGTTATGAACGCATTTTTAAAGGACGCTTCGGGAAAGTATGAGGACGCGGCAAAGGCTCCGGATTTTGACGAGCTTGACGGGCGCTATTATCAAAGCGTTATTGCAGCAGTATCAAACGGGATCGTGTTGGGTGACGATAAGGGCTGTCTGTACCCCAAAGCAAATATAACGCGTGCTCAGGCGTGTGCGATAATTATGCGTGCCGCAAATAAAATTGGTAATTTAGAGCCGTATACCACACCGCAAAAATCCGATCCGCCCGAAGCGACAACCGCAAGAAGCGGAGGTGTTACCGAAAACGGGAAGCTGTGCGTGGCGGGAGGTCAGCTTTCAAACGAAAGGAAGGAGCCTGTGGTGCTTCACGGTATGTCAAGTCACGGGCTGCAATGGTTTGCGGGGTTTGCAACAAGGGATGCGATACGTGCCACCGCAGATCACGGCGCAAATCTGTTCAGAGCTGCGATGTACACGGGCGAGGGCGGATACCTTACGGACAAGTCGGTCAAAAACACGCTCATATCCGCAGTTGATGCGGCGATAAGCGAGGATATGTACGTAATAGTGGACTGGCATATACTTTCGGATAACGATCCTATGCGGAATGTTGACGAGGCGGAGGAATTTTTTGCTGATATTTCAAAACGGTATGCCTCTTCACCTGCGGTGATTTATGAGATATGCAACGAGCCTAACGGGAGCATCACCTGGAGCGGCAATGTAAAGCCGTATGCGGAACGGATAATCAAAGCCATACGCAAAAATTCAGACGGAGTTATAATCGTGGGATCACCTACCTGGAGCCAGGATCTGCATGAGGCGGCAAAGGACCCCCTGGAGGGTGATAACATAATGTATTCATGTCATTTCTATGCGGGAACTCACACGGATTGGTTAAGACGGAGAATTGCAGATTGCGGTCTTCCGGTATTTGTGACGGAGTGGGGGACAAGTGCCGCTGACGGTAACGGCGGCGTTTACCTCGACGAAGCAAAAAAATGGATAGATTTTATGAACGAAAGAAATATTAGTTGGGCAAATTGGTCGCTTTGCGATAAAAGCGAAAGCAGTGCGGCTTTAAAAAGCGGAAGTAACATATCGGACGGAATAAGCGACGATGAGCTTACGGAAAGCGGAAGGTTTGTATTCGGCAATTTCTGAACGGAGCGAACAAATAACGGCGGTAGTTTTGTGAAACTGCCGCCGTTATTTTGCGGAAATTGCACATCCCTGCCAAAATCCGGGGTATGCAAGAGGTATTCAGCAGGAGCAGTTATTTTCGGGTTGGCTTATATCTTCCTCGCCGCACTCTAAAAACTCATTTTTTTCGGGCGGGAAAAACTCGTCAACGGGGAAAGCGATCCTGTCAAACAAATCGCACGGATTATCGTCCGTAGCGCCTACGCACTCTTTCTTGGGAATACAGAAATCATACGACGGTATCATAAGCTGTACCTTTCTCTCAAGTTTTATTATCGAGAATATGCCTATCGAAACATAAACACGCTTTCTTTCGTTGCTTGTGCCGAAATTACCCTCAAATATCCTGCATACGGATGACGGTATTGCGCTGATGTCTATATCGTCGTCACAGCAACAACACTTTTTGTCGTTTACATCGACTACTTTTGCGCCGAGCGCTATGGGATCGACAACTTCAACTACCGCATGCGGAAGATTTGTCTTTCTCCACAGCTGGGGATCGAAGGCGTTTTCGGTATATTTGGACTCAAATATCTTGGCAGTGCCCTCCGAGCCGAAAAGTATTACCTTCTTTGTGAATGTTGCAAGTCCTTCAACCTCTGTAGGTCTTGTCGCACCCGTAAATACTGCAAGCTTTACTCTGAAGAAATACTTTAAATCTATCGAGTAGAAGCCGCGATTGAACGGAACCGCTTCGATGTCCGAGAATACCCATATTATTTCGGCCTTTGTACATTTAACGCTTATCGCCTCATCAACTATGCTCTGTGCGGGAGCTGTAAGATAAACTCGTATATTCTCAAGACAATCCTTATCGTAAGACTGTGCAAGTTAGATACAAAATGCAGAAATTTAAGAAAATTTTGCTATAGACAAGTGCATAAAAGTATGCTATAATGTAGCGTGAATATTTATGTAATAAATCCCCGGTGGGATTTTGTGAGGTAGGATATAATGTTTTACGCCAAGACTGCAAAGAGAATATTCTTGTCCATACTTATTGCGATACTGGCATCGTTGGGCAGAACCGCATTGGCTGCCTCTGTTTCACAGCGTGACGCTTTGGAACAGGGGGTTGTTTTGTATGAAAAAATGCAGAACGGCGAGATCTCCGTACCCCAAGAGCTTGTTGAAGAATATGATGAAATATATGTAAAAGCGGCGTCCTTGGGCTTTGCGGGACTTGACGAATATGATGATGTAACCTTTAACAAATATATAACGAGGCAGGATTTCGCGAACATCTTATATAAAATAATCGTGAGCTATAACCCCGATTTTGCAATGGATATCGACAGTGCAGACAAGGTTTTAAACGATTGCTACGACAATGCCTTTATTGAGGATAAAAACAGGATACCGTATGCATTTTTGATAAAAGAGGGTCTGATCAAAAACGCCGTCAGCTCAAATCCGGACGAGGAGCTTACCTGGGAGGACTGCGCTATATTGGTGGAGGATGCGTATAATTTCTATGTAAGCGACGAATGTGTTACGGTCGGCGAATGTGAAATAAAGGTCGGGAACAACATATCCACCGTTACGGAGCTTTGGGGAATGCCCAACCGCATAGACGATACCGAATACGGATTCTCATGGTATGTGTATAACGGCGATTACGATAATTTTGCCATGATAGGCGTTATGGGCGACAGGATATGCGCCTTCTTTACGAACGGAAGAAGCTTTAACTATAACGGCGCTCAAAACGGTGATGATTACGCAAAGCTCGTATGGGATATAAACAGACACACAAGGGTATTTTTAAACTCCGATAACAAGCTTGACGGAGTTTTGTATAACATAAAAAAGCCCGCCGAGGATCAGACGGCGTTTGCAAAGCTTTCAAAAGAGGCGGAGCTTTTAGATATCATAAATGCAAGCCGTACAAAGAACGGAAAGAGCGTATATACAGAGGATGCGGAGCTTAATTCGGACGCATATTTAAAGTCGATAGACAGCGAGCACCAAAGCATATCGGAGTTTGAAACGATGGCGTGTGAGGACATATTCGCACTTTATCACGATATGCTCAAGGGCGACAGCCCCATTTTAACTGGTGAGAGCGTTTTGACACGGGCTGTCGGGATAGCGATAAACGACGATAGCAAGACTGCGGTATTTGCGACAAACAATACCGCCGTTTCGGGACTGATAACTAAAACGACCGCCGCCCTTGACGGGGAAGAGGAGCCGCTCAAGACGGTAGATGAAATAACAACTCCCATAATCGTATCGCCGAGTGTTTCGGATACCTTTGAAGGAACCGAGGATATAAATATCGAGCTTGCAATAGCGGCGTCAAATCAGTATCTGATAGAAGTATTCGATTATGAAAACGATGAATACGTTGTAAATAAATACATAACAACAAACGAAAAATCCTTCAATCTGCCCTCAGAGCTGTTTTTAAAGGGCAGGGACTATAAGATAATAGTAAGCTCCATAGACGAAGACGGCGCCGCGCTGCAGTCAGAGCCGCTTCTTATAAGCTACGGCTCAAAGTACAAGGACGGCGTGAAAATCATAACTCCGTACAAGGACGGCGTGACGGACGATGATTACATCGCCGTATGCTGGGACAGCGATACATACAGCGATTTCTACGTTGATCTATATGACAGCAACGGAAACCTTATAGTAAGTCAGGTAGTAGAGGGTGAATACGAGGCGCTGATACGGGGCGTGGATCCGGGGCATTATTATCTTTATGTAACGGCTTTAAGGCGCGGTACGATAATAGAAAAGGCGCAGGATTTTGCCGAGTTTACCGTAAATCAGCCGGAGCCTGTAATAACCGAAATAATCCTTGATATGGATGAGGTTTATGACTTCGTTTATGAGGATGAGGCTTTGGGTGTACTCTATTTTTACGATGAGGAAATCGTTGACGTAGAGGAAAACGGTGAAACGGTACAGAAGAAAAAGATAATAAAGAAGCAGGTCAAGGCAACAAAGGCGTATAAGCGTCTTGCAATGCTTACAAACAGGAGCGCATACACGACGGGTTCGCCGTTTATATCAAGCGGTGATTTTGAGATAGGCAACGCCATTGTCCGTGAGGCGGAAAAGTATCTGGGCGTTCCGTATGTATGGGGCGGTGAAACGCCGTCCGGGTTTGACTGCAGCGGACTTGTGCAGTATGTATGCAGGAGTGTAGGCATTGAGGTAAAGCGTGTGGCGGAGGATCAGTTTACGGACGGTATGTTTGTCACACTTGACAGGCTTATGCCGGGCGATCTGGTATTTTTTGAGAATAACGGCTATATTCACCATGTCGGCATATATGCGGGCAACAATCTTATGATCCATGCGCCGCATACGGGCGATGTCGTGAGATATACATCGCTTGACGATGACTATTACAGGCGTGAATATGCGGGCGCAAGACGGGTTTATTGATAAACGGTTAGGGGGGACAAAATGCGATACTTGGCAAAAGCGGCAACGGGCGGTGCATACCGCAGGAGAAACACGATATTTATGCTCATACTTTCTGTTCTGGCGATCGTTGGCATAGTTATGATGATATACAGTATTGTAAAGGGGAGCTGGTTATTTGCGGCAAGCTATTTTATAGCTCTGATTCTGCTGATAACATACCTGTTCATCAGATTCAATGCCGTGTATGTGACATATCTTGCAACAAATGCGGATAATCTGTATATGAAAAACTGGGACAATAATTTTCTCCCTTACGATGTAAACAATAAGATCGGTATTTTGGCGGAGTTTGTACCGGCAAAAACAAAGCTTATCGCGATACCTGTTGATGAGATAAAAACGATATCAATAGGCACAAAGAACTATATTAAGCGCAATATTGACGATCAGACGTTTGCACGTGATATCGAACGGTTTGAAAAATCGAAGGACTTTTATCAGAAGCGTAGCATATCGGGTATGGATATATTTTACGTAGGTCTTGGCAAGGATGAAAGCTATTATATGCCGATAATGAATTTTAACAAAAAGGCTGTAAAGAAGATACTTAATATCGTTGTAAGCTGTAATTCTGACATTGAGCTTATACTGGGAAGCCGGGATTACAGGGGCTTTACACCAAAGACCACATAGGGCTGTGATAAAATGCACAGATCACATAAAGCATAAAAAATAAAAAATACCGCACTGATGTGAGTACGGTATTTTTTATATCCTTTAATACACCTCTATCGTACTTCGGGGCTTGTTGTGGTAGTCAACACTCATCACAAGTCCTATCGCAAGCATATTCGTAATAAGCGACGAGCCTCCGTATGATATAAACGGGAGAGGTATGCCCGTGACGGGCGTAAGGCCTATGCACATACCCACATTTTCAAACAGGTGGAATAAAAACATCGCTCCCACGCCTGCCGCAATATATTTGCCGTAAAGGTTGTCCGCCCTTTGCGCCACCTTAAAGCACTTATACACCAGCAAAAACAGCGCCGCAACCAGTATTATTGCGCCTATAAATCCCCATTCCTCAGCAACGGTGCTGAAGATAAAGTCCGTATATTTTGCGGGCAAATATCCCATGCGGTTCTGAATGCCGTTCAAATATCCCTCGCCCCAGACCTCGCCGGAGCCTACCGCAAGTTTTGACTGGATAACGTTATAGCCTCTGTTTAAGGGATCGAGGTCGGGATTTAAAAACACGTTTATTCTCTGCTGCTGATAGTCGCTTAAAATATATTTGTATGCAAACGGTACCGACGCTATTGCAAGGCACATAATGGGTATTATATATTTATACGAAAGCTTTGCAAAGAATAAAAGCACCGCAAACATAAATACAAATACCAACACCGAGCCAAGGTCGGGCTGGAGCATAATAAGCAGGATTATAACGCCCATATGCGCAATAAGTCCCAAAAGCTTTAAGGGGTTGTTTATCTCGTCCGTAACCTCGGATAAATGATAGGCAAAGGTCAGTATGAAGCACACCTTTGCAAGCTCCGAGGGCTGTATTCCTATCGCACCCACTCTTATCCAGCTCTTTGCGCCCCAGCTGTTTGTCCCCACGCCCACCAAAAGCACAAGTATAAGTATCGCTATAGCAAAGCCGTATATGGGCTTTACAAGACCTTTAAACTGCTCATAGTCAAAAAAACAAACCGCTATAAGCAGTGCCGTACCCAGTATCATGGACGCAGACTGGACGATCACCTGCGTATGTGTGCCGAGCGATCTTGTAGCCGAATAAACCGCAATTATACCGAATATGGATAAAAGCACCGTGAGTGTGAATATCAATATATTAAAATGCTGTGAGATCACGGGTTTTTGCCTTATGTGTTTTGAAACCGCTATTTTTATCAGCCCCTTTGTAAGTACTAACAATGCTATTATACTACAAATGTTTTCATTTAACAAGTACCGCTGCTGATTTTACGCTCTTTTTTGACTTTTTACTTGCGCAGAAGGCGGACTTATTATATAAAATCCACAAAAACCGCGCAAAAACTTGTACACCGTTGAAATTGACAAACGGTCGGATTTTAGTTATAATATCAGTAAAAGAGCTTTAAAAAGGGGAGGAATGCAGAATGGGAACTAACGGATTTTCGGGAAAATCGGTAAATGAAGAATTCAGAGCGTTAATGAAAAAGCAGGTGAACAAGAATTTTAAATATCTTATGATCGCGCTGCCGCTTGTTTTTGTATTTGTAGCCGTGGTATCCGCGGTCGTCTGTAAGATAAACGATACGAATATTGGCGTTTCCGTGGCTGCAGATGTAATAGCGCTCATTATTATTTTAGTGATATTCATAGTAAATATCATAAAATACTTTAAAAATCTCGGGAAATTAAAGACCGGCAGCATCGACGGTACCGTTACAAAGCTTGATATGACGGCTGCCGACCTTAACAGTACACGGAAAAGGGCATACTATAAAATAGTTATCGGGACGGAGGACGGCAAAAAAATAACCGTAAAGAATGACAAGGCTGCTCCGTTCTACAGACACCTTAAAAAGGGTGACAGAGTGCGTTATCATCCGGGCTTTGTATTCCCTATAGAGCTTTACGATAAGTCTGAGGTAAATGTATGTGTATTCTGCGGCAAAGAAAATGACGCTTCAGTGACCGAATGTAGGGTCTGCAAAAACCCCATGCTTATATGATTTATACGGTATGAAAAACAAAAAAAGGAGTATTTTTCGATTTTTGGGAATGCTCCTTTTTATGTTGCCCCAAAAAGGCTTAAATGACGGAGCTGACACAGTACGGATAAAATCGCTTTTATTTAGTCAAATATTTAGCATTTGTACTTGAAAAATCGAATAAAAAGTGATAAAATGTGATTTAATGTGGGGAATTATGCCCAAGCTAATGAATAAGGAGAAAAAGTATGCTAAGATATTTCACGGCAGGTGAAACACACGGCAAATGTCTGACGGCTATAATCGAGGGTATGCCGTCGGGTGTAAAAATCGATATAAGCAAGATAAATTCTGCGCTTGCCGCACGGCAAAAGGGCTACGGCAGAGGCAAAAGAATGGCAATAGAAGAGGACAGCGTAAAAATTTTATCGGGCGTAAGAGGCTCATACACACTGGGAAGTCCCATTACTCTTCA